>CANHSD010000078.1 GCA_947463105.1 Chitinophagaceae bacterium | reverse complement strand
TATTTTTTCAGCAATTATTTTCTTTTTCTTTCACCCGGAATTCAGGTTCAGTTGTTTTATCATTTATCGTTGTCTCAATTCATGCAGAATTGTAGCAGCAGGTCAATAACGAGCCAATGGAAATGGAAACGCTTTTGTATTATGCCAATCTGATCTCGAGGCAGATCAACCATGGGTTGACGCCAGAAGAGCAAGGAGAACTGAATGCCTGGTTGGAAGCCGACCCATCCCACCAAATGGTTTATGACGGGCTTAGGGAAGGCGATGCGCAGCAATCGGCCATTGATTTCATGAATTCCTTGTCCGTGGATGCTGCCTGGAATAAGGTGAGCGCTGTATCGGAAATAAGCCAATCAGCTCCTGTTGTAAAAAATGTTTCCAGTTTTCGCAAGCGTTTCGCCTGGGCAGCAGCAGCAGTATTGGTGGCATCATTTTTTATCTGGAGAACAAATATGGACCAGCCTGTTCAATCTTCAGCAGCGCCTGTTGAAATACTCCCGGGCGGAACCAAGGCAACACTTACTTTGGCTGATGGCAACATCATTTCTCTTGATGCTGTTCCCAATGGTGACATCGCTGCAGAGGGGAATGTGCAAGTGATAAAAATGGATGGGACGCTGCAGTACAATGGCGATAATGACAATGCTGACATCACCTACAATACTATTCAGACACCAAGGGGAGGCAAGTACCAATTGGTCTTGTCTGATGGATCGGTTGTCTGGTTGAATGCGGCCTCATCCCTTCGTTTCCCCGTTGTGTTTAAAGGAAAGGAAAGACAGGTGGAACTGATGGGGGAAGCTTATTTTGAAGTTAAAAAAGGTGAAAAACCATTTAAGGTTTCTTTGCAAAACGGTTCCAGGATCGAAGTGAAGGGTACTGCCTTCAATGTCAATGCATACCAGGATGAGGATTTGCTGAGAACCACCCTGCTTGAAGGAAAAATCAATTTCATGATGATGGGCAAAACCCAGGCCCTTCTTCCCGGACAGCAAATCAGGGTTGCCTATGAACAACCTCACATGCAGGTGATTGATGGTGTTGATGTGGAACAAGAAGTTGCCTGGAAAAATGACCTTTTTATTTTCAAGGGCATGGATGTAAAAAGCATCATGCGAGAGATCAGTCGCTGGTACGACATTGATGTTGTATACAAGGGTAAGTTCAATCCAGAGACATTTTCGGGAATTGTGAGCAGAAAAACCAATCTCTCTCAAGTACTGAAAATCATGGAAGAGGGCGGCGTTCGATTTGCGATAGAAGGAAGAACGATTGTTGTGTTTTAATCATAAACAATCCTGTGGCAATGGGTTACCTATCAGACAATTAAGGTATTGTCTACCTATAAAGTAGACTATATATTGATCATAAACCAAAACAACCAAGATTATGCATGTAGAGAAGAAGGGTTTCCTGTATTTCTGTACAGGAAAAGGGCCTAAAAGCCTGCTCAAGATGAAGTTTACTGCGGTGATGTTGTTGGCGGCCTTTTTACAGGTTTCCGCACATTCCTATTCACAACAGGTGACATTGAACCTGAAAAACGCAACGCTGCAGAAGGTTTTTACAGAAATCAATCGCCAAACCGGCTTCCAATTTTTTTACAAAGATGAATTGTTGAACAAGGCTGGAAAGGTCAGCATTGATATCTCTAATCGCAACCTGAAGGATGCGTTGGAATTGTGTTTCAAAAATCTACCCATCGGTTTTTCTGTTGTAGAAAAGACAATTGTTGTTAAGGAAAAGCAGGCAATATCATCACCTGCAAAAGCATTGCAGCAGGTGGCCAATACCATTTCAGGCCGGGTGACAGATACCCTCGGTGTTCCGTTGGAAGGTGCTACCATTACTGTGAAAGAAACCAACAAGATGGCGGTTACCAACAAGGATGGCAAATTCAGCATTGACGCAGACCCTGGTCAAACCATTGTTGTTTCTTTCGTTGGTTACACAATGGCCACCTACAAATTGGGAACAAACAAACAATACACTATTCAGTTGGTTCCACAGTCTCAGAACCTGAAATCAATTGCCTTGGTGTATACAGGTTACCAGGCACTGCCAAAGGAAAGGAGTACCGGTTCATTTTCAACCGTGAACAATGAAGACATCAATAAGAAAAGCCTGAGCATGAATGTGGTTGATCGTCTGGAGGGCCTGGTTCCAGGACTTTCCGTCAACTACGGGGCAAGCAACGAAAAGTTTCTGATCAGGGGCCTTACCACCATACAGGCTTCAAGGGCACCATTGATTGTTGTTGACGGGGTCCCCATCAGTGATTATGCTTCAGTCGCTACGCTGATTAATCCACAGGATGTTGAATCAATGACAGTATTGCGGGATGCGACAGCGGCTTCCATCTGGGGTGCGGCGGCTGCCAATGGTGTTATTGTTATCGAAACCAAAAAGGGCAAAAGCACAAACCAACCACAGAAGATCAAGCTGCAGTTCAATGCCTTTACCACCTTGAGGGGACGTCCTGATCTTGACTATTTCAACATGATGGGCACATCCCAGTTTTTGGAAACCGCAAAAGGGATTTTCTCTGCAACGGATTATCCCTGGGCAACGGTTACCAATTTTATTGGTGCTACTCCCATCATTCCTCCCCATGAGCGGATCCAATACGACCTCTCTCGCGGACTCATCAGTGCATCACTTGCCAGTTCAAGGTTTGACTCATTGGCGCAATACAACAACCGCGGACAAATCAATCAATATTTAACGCAGCCATCCATGCTGGTCAACAATAGTTTGAACTTTGATGGAGGCAGCAAGTTTCATTCCTATTATGGGTCACTTGCCTATACGTTGGATAAAAACGATAAGAAGACCGATCTCAGTCGCTACCAGATGAACCTCAGGCAGAATTTTACATTTTCACCTGCCATCAAGTTGGACATCATCACCAATATCGCCTATGAGAAAACCAAAAATTTCCTCCTGAGCGATCTACCAGGAACCAACAGCAACTACCTGCCTTATGCCATGTTTGCAGATGCCCAGGGCAATCCACTCTCTCAAGCCTATTTAAAGCGCCAGGAAGAATTCAGGGCCAGTTCTGAAGCACAAAGTTTGGTCAACCTTGATTATGTTCCATTGCAGGAACCTGACAATACCCTCAACGACAGGGTTAATTTTTCTGCCCGGATCAATGCCGGTCTTACCATCAAACTCTTCAGGGGACTGACGTATGAGGCCAGAGCACAATACCAGAGGGCCAATACAGATGCATATGAATACTACAATCAAAATTCCTACAAGGTCAGGGATGAGTTGGTATATTTTACAAAAGCAGGAGGAGGCCCGGGTATAGCACCCACCTATTACCTCCCCAGAACTGGCGGTCATTTCAGCACACAAAATACAGCTGCAGTAGCCTGGACAGTGAGGAACCAGTTGAATTTTGACAGGATCTTTGCACAGAAACATCAGGTTACAGCCATTGCAGGTACTGAACTCAGGAACAACCTGAACACAGGTGTTCAGAATTACAGGCGTGGCTATGATTTTCAAACAATGACCTATGCTTTGTACAATGAAGATTCATTGGCAGTACGGGGTGTTGTTGCTCCGGTGAATTATCAGCCAGCGAGAACAACCAACAATGTCTTGAATTCAAGGCCGGTTACTTATTCTGAAATCGAGAGGCGGTTTGTATCTGCCTATGCCAATACTGCATACACGTACAACAGGAAGTATACCCTGAATGGAAGCATTCGTGTTGATCAGTCCAACTTGTTTGGTACCGACAGGAGCCTTCAATACAAGCCCATATGGAGTTTGGGCGGCGCCTGGAATATTTCCAAGGAATCCTTTTTCAAGTCAACAGACATCAACAACCTCAACCTTCGGGTGACCTACGGATTGGGTGGAAATGCTCCCAATCCCGGATCTGGAGGACCATATGATATTGTGACAGCGGCCAATGTTGCCTATTTTTCTGGACTCGGAACGGGTTATACTGTTTTGTATCCCCGCAACGAGAAGATTGGTTGGGAAAGAACGGCCACAACCAATATTGCTTTAGATTTTGCATTGTTTGGTAACAAGATTTCCGGATCTGTTGATGTATACAAGAAAAGCACTACAGACCTCCTGGGTTTTCAGCCTGCTGATCCCACAACCGGTTGGTCATTCGCTTACAACAACCTGGGGAATCTTGAGAACAAGGGAATTGAAATTCAAATCAATACAAGCAATGTCGAGAGCAAAAAATTCAAGTGGACCACTGACTTTACGCTCTCTTACAATGAGAACAAGATCCTTAGCCTGAAGTCTGCTTTAACCCAAACTGCGGCATCAAAAGTCAATTCAACTTTTACTGAGGGATATTCTGCTTATGGTTTGTTCGCATACAATTATGCCGGTCTGGATCGACTGGGAAATCCAGTTGCATTGAAGGCCAATGGAAAGGACTCTGCCCGCCGATCCGCTGATTTTACGATCGCCGATCCTTTGTACATGGGAACGACCCAGCCACTTTGGTATGGTGGGATTACCAATAACCTGACCTATGGAAATTTCACGCTTTCCTTTTTGGTCGTGTATAATTTTGGCAATGTAATGCGCAGGGATGTCAATCAATTCTTTACGGGTCGTTTGTCTACCAATGTGCCGATCTACCTGGCAGAAAGATGGCAAAAACCAGGTGATGAGCAAACCACCAATGTTCCCCGCTATACCGGAAATACTGCACAGAATGGTTTGCGCCTGCTGAACATATATACACAGGCCAATACGCATGTGATGAGTGCATCCTATGCCAAATTGCGCGACATGACGTTGAATTATGCCATTCCAACAGCTGTGGCCAGCAAATTGAGTATGTCAGCATGTTCCATTTACGCGCAGGTCAACAATGTAATGTTGTGGAGAAACAACGATGCAAACATTGATCCTGAATTTTTCAACCTGAGCAGCGGTACTAGAACCGGAAGGATGCCAGCTTTCTATACCATTGGTTTCAGGACTACATTCAAATAACAAAGGAAAAAGAAAATTATCATGAAAAGAATATTGCTTAGTGCAGTGATGTTGATTTCACTCATGACAGGGTTTCAAGGGTGTAAAAAGTTTCTTGATGTTGAGCCTAAAGGACTTGACCTGATCAAAAGAATTGATCATTATAACGGACTTTTTAATAACACGAATCTCTATAGCCTGATCAACGTAAGGAGCGTGCCAGGAAGCTTGCCTTTTATCATTGGATATCCTGGAGCACCGGTACTAATGTCTGATGATGTTTTTTCAAGCGCAGCCTATTTGAGTACACAGCCACTATCTTATCAGAATGCCTACCAATGGAAGGATGACCTTTTTCAGGAAGAGGATGAATCCAGTGAATGGGGAACCTTCTATTCACAGAACTATATCTACAATGTTATTGCCAATGGTGTGATGGATGCAACTGATGGAACCCTCCAACAAAAAAAGGAATTGTTGGCAGAGGCAAGGGCCAACAGGGCTTATATGCATCTGTTTCAGGTCAACTATTTTGCAAAGCCATACAATTCCTCAACAGCATCGACTGACTTGGGTATTCCCATTGTGGCTGTTGCCGACGCAGGCGGATCCAATTTCAAAAGGGCAACGGTAAAGGAGGTGTATGAATTTATCATCAGTGAATTAAAGGCATCCATTCCTGATTTGCCTGTTCGCACAGTTAACCGGGCAAGGTTGGCACAAACAGCAGGCTATTATTTGTTGGGACAAACCTATTTCTGGATGGGTGACTATGCCAATGCGCTTGTTCAACTGAATTTGGCGCTTGCCTCCATGCCCAACCATACTGTAGGGGTTTCATTGTACAACTACAATACAGTCATGCCAAGCTGGATTACGACTGGTCAGGCATGGTTAGGCGCGAATAGATATCCTGCCCAAACACTTAGCAATGAAAACATCTATCTCAAAATAATGAGCTTGAATTTTGCTACTGCAAGAAATACCGTCTACCTGAAGCCCAATGTTTTTGCACTTTTTAGCGCAAACGACCAGAGGAAAAGATTCTATTTCAATAACAGCACGACCAATGCTGTTCCTGCACCTGGGCTACCAGGCCAACAGCGGAATGGACCCGTCTCAGTCAATTGGGGGCCTAATTTGGCAGATTTGTATTTGATGATTGCAGAAAGCAAGGCAAGGGCCAACGACATTGTTGGTGCCAAGGCCGACCTGGAAACTCTCAGGAGAACAAGGATGCCTTTGGCTGAGGCAACAGTTGTTGCTACCACCCAGGATGCAATCATGAAAGCAATTTTGGATGAAAGAAAGCGTGAGTTTGCAGGTACAGGATTCAGGTGGTTCGACATGAGGCGTCTTTGGAATGACACCAAGTACAACAATGTTGATGCTACCCATCCATTGGATGGTGCCTCCTATACCCTCAAGGCAGAGCGGCTTGTGATGAGAATACCTCCTGCAATTCTGCGGTTGAACCCTGGCATGCCAGACAACCAATAATAACCTTAATTTACAAGCAAGAAATCGTAACATGAAAAAAACAGCAACGCTCATTCTTTTTTTATTGCCCTTGATCATCTTCGCGCAAGAAGGGTTCACCGTGAAAGCCAAGTTTGATCATTTGGGTACCAACAAGGTGAAGGCATCTTATTACAAGAACGGAAAATATACCAATGATACACTCGTGGCCAACAAGAAGGGTATTGTACTGTGGCAAGGTCAGTTGGATGAGCCACAGATTGTGCGCATGGAAGTGTTGGACACTAGCCTGATGCTTCGTGTTGGAAAGGCAGCATCGGCACCTCCATTCCTCATGTTTGTGCTGACCAATGCAGCCATCACCATCACCGGTGATGCCAAGGAGGCGTTTGCTGCGAGCATTAAATCCAAGGACAAAGAAATTATTGACTACGAGACATACCGGAAAGATGAGATTGCATTTAACCGAGCAACTTGGGAGATACAAAAAGAAATCAACAAAAAGTTGAATGCAAAAGATACTGTTGGCAATGCGGTACTGATGGCCAAGCTTTCAGTACTTCGCAAAGAGAACCAGCAAGTGAGGATGAGGTTCATTGATGCGCATCCTGCAGCATTTTCAAGCATTTTGATGCTGTCTAATCTTTTTCTTGTCATGTCTTCTGATGACATGTACAGGCGGTATGAAGCAATCGATGCCCGCTACAAGGATACAAAAGCTGGAAAAGGACTTGGTCTAAAAGTAGAAAGTAACAGAAAGACTGCATTGGGTCAGCCCATGATTCAGTTTTCCCTGGTGGGCGTTGATGGCAAACAAGTCAATACAGCTGATTTGAAAGGCAAGCTGATTTTGCTTGATTTCTGGGGCAGTTGGTGTGTGCCCTGCCGCAAAAGCCACCCGGCGCTCAAAGAATTGTATGCTAAATACAAGTCCAGGGGGTTGGAGATCATTGGCATTTCCAACGAAGCTTTCAGCGCTGGTGGATCCAAAGCTCAGCAAGATGCGTCATGGCGCAAGGCCATCAAAGAAGATGGCATTGATTGGCTGCATGTGTTGAACGACGCTGACATCAATGATCTTGCAAAGTCTCACGACATCAACGGGTATCCAACAAAATTCCTGATTGATCGCAATGGCAAGTTCGTTTTGAAAATACTGGGTACAAGTGAGGGTCTGCACAAAACCCTTGAAAAGAAATTGGCAGAGTTGATGCCGGACTAATTGATTGTTTTTTAAAAAGAGAGCTCCTTGGTTATCCAAGGAGCTTTTTTTGGTTTGAAAAATCGAAAAGAACCGCTAAATGTATTAATATTGATTAGCAATATTCTCAAAAACATCTTCATGTCAAATTCATGAACACTGTTTCTTGACAAATACTTGATTACAAAATGAAGTCAGGCAAACCATTTGATGAACTGCAGTTGATAAGAAAAATGGCTGAAGGGGACATGAACTCCTTTGATGCCATTTATTGGAAATACTACAAGGCCGTACACGGGAATATTCTCAAACTCGTACAGGATAACGCTTCAGCAGAAGATATTTTACAGGATGTCTTCCTTTCGTTGTGGGAAAATCGCGAGAAGATTGATGTTGCAAGGTCTCTTGCTGGCTGGCTGTTTGTCACAAGTTATAACCGGTCAATGACTTTTCTGAAAAAGCGATTGCGGGAGAAGGTTTTATCGAATGTTGTGGAGCAGGACGCTGTTGAGATGACAATAGGACAGTCATTGACTGATATCAGGTTGAATGAGCTGGAGAAGGCTGTTAGCAAATTGTCTCCTCAAAAGCAAAAAGTATTTTACATGTGCAAGCTCAAGGGGCTCAGTTATGCTGAAACTGCCGATAAGTTGAAAATTTCCAGGCATACAGTCAAGGAATACCTCGCTGCTGCATTTCAATCCATCAAAGAACAAATGATGAAATCTCCCAGTGTTGGGCTGGTTGCCTGGTTTTTTCTTAAATTTTATTGATAATACCCCCCCCATTTTCATGGCAGCGTAGTATTTATCATAACGAACGACTGCCTTGGAAAAAGTTAAAACCAAATTGAAGCTCCTTTTGACCCAGACAAACTGGAATCCGGAAGACCGAAAATGGCTTTTGGAGTTTCTGGATTCTGGGGATACGTATTTGTTGCAAGAGCTGCTGCGAGAGGATTTCTTCAATGAAATCAATGCTTCTATTGATCAACATGATGAAGCCGCAAAAGAAATTCTTTATAAAATTCACCAAAAAATTAGCGCAGCCAAAAGAAAATCCGGCAAAACCCCAGTTGTTTCGCTAAAGCGGATTTCCGTCGCAGCAAGCTTTTTTCTGCTTGCATTTTCAGCATATTTTTCCCTTTACAACAAGCAATCCAATCCGATTACAGTTGTTGAAACACCCTCTAAACAGCCACTGTTAAACGATTTTGTGCCTGGAGAGGACAAGGCGGTTTTAACCCTTGCTGATGGCTCGGTTGTTATCCTTGACGATGCGTCCAATGGAAACATTGCCTTACAAGGGGCCGTTCAGATACAAAAAGTAAATGATGGAAAACTTCAATACCAGGCTGGGGGAGAAGAACTCGAAACAGTTTTTAATTCTGTATCAACCCCTAAAGGAGGAAAATTTCAGTTGACGCTTTCAGATGGTACAAAAGTTTGGCTTAATTCATCTTCTTCACTGAAGTTTCCAGTAGTTTTTAATGGGAATGAAAGGAAAGTAGAACTCCATGGGGAAGGTTATTTTGAAGTGGCTGAGAACAAGCAGAAGCCTTTCAAGGTGGATGTGGCAGGCAGGGGTGAAGTTGAAGTATTGGGTACGCATTTTAATGTGAATGCCTATGCTGATGAGGCATCGCTGAATACAACATTGCTCGAGGGAAGTGTAAAGGTTAGGGTTGGTTCCAGCTCAAAACCATCGATGTTGGTACCCGGACAGCAGGCAAGAATTTTCCCGAATGGAGAATTGAAAACAACAAGTGATATCAATCTTGAGGAGGTTGTTGCGTGGAAAAATGGAAAGTTTCATTTTGGAGAATCAACCGATATGGAGACGGTAATGCGTCAGATTGGAAGGTGGTATGATGTGGATGTGGAGTATTCAGGTAATTTTTCTGGCAAACACCTTGGTGGAACCATTTCAAGAGATGTAAATGCATCGAAAGTTTTTCAAATGCTCGAGTTGACTGGGGTTGCGAAATTCAGGATTGTGGGTAAGAAAGTTTTAGTGGTTGCTCAAAACAATTAAGTTAAGGAAACCCAAAAAAAACCGCCTCGAAGGGAAGTCGAGACGGCATAATGCCTGGGTACCTAATAAATAAGTCGTGACAGACCTGTATCATTAACCCAAACAAACCAAAGTTATGCATTTTAAGCCTTTATCAAGCCCTCCAAAAAGGTACTCAGGAACACTAATCAAAACCATTCTGATTATGAAATTCACAGTTTTCTTATTGCTGGTTGCCTGCATGCAGGTCTCGGCAAGCGGATTTTCTCAGGTCTCACTTGCTGAGAAGAATGTCCCTTTGAGATCAGTGTTTAAAAAGATTCAAAAGCAGACAGGATTTGATTTCTTGTACGGTTCCCAATTTTTACAGGAGGCAGGAAATGTCAGTATTGATGTCACCAATGTCAGCCTGGAACAGGCACTTGACCTTTGTTTCAAGGGTAAACCACTGGCCTATACCATTATTGAAAAGACAATTGTTGTGAAACCAAAGCCATTGGTTATTGCTGATGTTACACCTGTAGCGGAGCTGAAGGAAATCATTTCAGGCAAAATCACAGATGAACAGGGAATGCCCCTGGCAGGCGCATCAGTATACATCAAGGGTTCTTCAAAGGCAACAGTTACGGATGCGCAGGGCCGTTTCAATCTTGAGGTAGACAACCTTGAGGGCACACTTGTAGTTTCATTTGTAGGCCGTGTTCAGCAAGAACTTCCGCTCAAAGGGAAAAA
Source organism: Chitinophagaceae bacterium (assembly GCA_947463105.1). Taxonomy (GTDB): domain Bacteria; phylum Bacteroidota; class Bacteroidia; order Chitinophagales; family Chitinophagaceae; genus Pollutibacter. The sequence continues at coordinate 999 of CANHSD010000078.1, read as the reverse complement.
AACATTCAATATTGTATTGAAATCAGCCACTGAGGATCTTTCTGATGTGGTCGTGATTGGATATGGAAGCCAGAAAAAAGAAACGCTTTCCGGAGCCGTTGTTAACATAAAAAGTAAGGACATCCTTACCACCAAAAGCACCAGTGTGGTCAGTAATATCCAGGGCAAAATTCCTGGTGTTCACATCAGGCAGCAGACTGCAGAGCCTGGCACTTTCAACAGCCTTGTGAGCATCAGGGGTTTTGGTACACCGTTGCTCGTGATTGATGGAGTCCCCCGTGACGGGATGTCTGATTTTGAGCGATTGAATCCGGAAGATATTGAAAGCATTTCTGTACTGAAAGATGCCGCTGCCGCCATTTACGGAATGAATGCAGACAATGGTGTAATTATCGTTACAACAAAAAAAGGGCAGAAAGGATTGGCAAAATTCAACTACAGCAGTTTTGTCGGCTACAAGCAGCCAACCAGCATGCCAGATATGGTAGATGCCTACACCTACCGCACCATCAGGAATGAAATGGATCGCAATACCAAATTGTCTCCAACATTCAGCCAAACTGATCTTGATAAGTGGAAAGCGGGAACTGAGCCAGGATATATTGATTATGATTGGTTTAAAGAAACCCTCAGAGACTTTACCATGCAGCAGCAACATAACATTTCTGCTTCGGGCGGGTCTGAAGGCGTAACCTATTATACAAGTCTTGGTATTTTGGCAGATGATGGCATTTTGAAGAGTGATATCCAGAAATACAGGAAATACAATTTTCGCACAAACGTCACTTTCCAGATGACAAAGGATCTCAAAGCCATTGTTACGCTGGCTGGAAAGGTTGACAACAACCGCAGTCCTCAGGGATCTTACTTTTGGTTTTTTAAACCCCTCATCATAGCTGACCGTGCTTTTTCACCTTTTGTTCCGGGAACAAACAATGTTACCCGCATACCACCTGAGTTCACCAATCCTTATGCATTGGCATCTGAAGCAATTTCAGG
>CANHSD010000077.1 GCA_947463105.1 Chitinophagaceae bacterium | reverse complement strand
GTAAAAGACCATAAAGGTTCTATTTTGATTGAGAACAATCATCCTGTTGGAACTGTTTTCAAGGTGATTTTACCCAAAAACCGATCATGATGAATCCTGTTAAAGCCTCCATACTGTTGGTGGAAGATGAAGAAAACCTGCTTGAGGCCCTGAAACTCAACCTTGAACTGGAGGGCTATGAAGTTACCTGCGCCAACAATGGTGCACTCGCTTTGAAGAAAGTGGAGGAGGAATATTATGACCTGATTTTACTGGATGTGATGCTGCCAGAAGTCGATGGTTTTGATGTATGTGAAACCATCAGGCTCAACAACATTGATACACCCATCCTCATGCTCAGTGCAAGGTCTGGCAGTGCAGATCGGGTGGCAGGATTAAAAAGGGGTGCAGACGATTACATGACCAAGCCTTTCAATTTAGAGGAGTTGTTGCTTCGGGTTGATAAGTTGATTGAAAAGAACAGAAGGTTGCATGAGAAAACAACGCTTGGTGATCATTATGCTTTTGGTGGCAACAGCATCGACTTCAAGGCACAAACTGCAACCAATACAAAAGGGGATTTGATCAGCCTCAGCAAAAAAGAGATCATGCTGCTTAAGTTGATGATTGAATACCGCAACGAAGTGGTTTCAAGAGAAAAAATCCTTCAGGCAGTATGGGGTTATCAGGTCTTTCCAACCACCAGAACCATTGACAATTTTATCCTAAACTTCAGAAAGTATTTTGAGACGGATCCCCGTGAACCAAGGCATTTTCATTCAGTAAGGGGTGTGGGCTATAAGTTTGCTGATGCCTAAAGATCTCCCAGTTGAGGCCGGATGACAATTTCCTCCACGCAGGCCTGTGCAGACAATTTACTGGCTGCAATGATCATCTTGGCAATATCATCCACTTCCATGATGCGTTTTGGGTCTATGTCAAATCCATCCCATGAACTGCTCAAGGTGGCCCCAGGATGGACAGCCGTCACTTTGATATTGAATGTTTTCATTTCTTCCCTCAGGTTTTCGCTGAAGCCCGCCAAGGCCCACTTGCTGATGCTGTAGGATCCGCCGTTTGTATAGGCCTTAAGTGCTGCGATAGAACAAATGTTAAAAATATGTCCCGCTCCTTTTTTGATCATGGTTGAGATTACTCCCCTCGTCAGGTGGTAGGCGGAATAAAGATTCAGGTTCATCATCTGCTCCAATTGCCCTTCGGCCTCGTTGTAGACGGATCCCGGCACATAATTGCCTGCATTGTTGACCAGTACATCAATTTCATCCGTTGCCTTCAGGAGCTGTGCTGCAAAAGATTTTACCTCGTCAGCATTCGATAGGTCTGCATTGAATGTGGTGATGTTGATGCCATGCTTTTTCATCAACTGTTGTTGCCATTCAATGGTCTTGTCCATGTTCCTGGAACAGAGAAAAAGGTTCGCCCCCTCTGCTGCAAAATGTTCGGCGATGGCCCTTCCAATTCCTTTTGATGCTCCGCTGATGACAACATTCATGGCAATGATTTTTTCAAAGTTAGGGAAAGCCAGGATGCATAACTTTGCAAACATGAAAGCAAAGCAATACGAGCATCTTTTTTTTGATCTTGACCATACGCTCTGGGATTTTGATACCAATTCTGAAGCCACCCTCCGCGACCTTTATGCAGAATTGAAGCTGGATGAAAAAGCAACCGGTGATTTTGATCAGTTCCACAAGACCTATCAGCACCACAACAATATTTACTGGGACCGCTTCAGGAAAGGATACATCAACCGGGAAGAACTTCGCTGGAGAAGGATGTGGCGGACCCTGGTGGATTACAAAATTACAGATGAGCCCCTTTCAAAGAAGATGAGTGATCGTTATCTGGACATCCTTCCCACCAAAACCAACCTGTTCCCGCATTGCATGGAGCTCTTGAATTACCTGTCAGAAAAAAAATATCCCATGCACCTGATCACCAACGGGTTTGAGACAACGCAGCACCTTAAAATCAAGAACAGTGGGATCAGTCATTTTTTCAAGGAAGTCATTACTTCAGAGCAGGCAGGCATCATGAAACCGCATGCTGCCATCTTTGAATATGCCCTGAACAAGACCAATGCCACAGCAGCAAAAAGCATCATGGTTGGAGATACCCTGGAGGTGGACATCCTGGGTGCGTTGAATGCAGGATGGGACACGGCATATTTCAATCCTGCCGTTCCGCATACGCCCAAAATCAAGCCCACCTATGTGATCCAACACCTTGGTGAGCTGATGAAAATTTTCTGATCAGGAAATCAAATCGTGGCCAGTACGCTAACACCATTTTTAACGGTATCGCCAATCTTTACATTGACCTTGGTGCCAACAGGCAGCAACAGGTCTACACGGCTACCGAATTTGATGAAACCCAGTTCCTCGTTCTGTTTGGCTTGTTCGCCAGGAACAGCATAGTTGACTATTCTCCTGGCCAGCGCGCCGGCAATCTGTTTTACCAGCATGGTTACTTTGGGATTGGAAATCACAATGCTGTGGCGTTCGTTTTCTGTTGATGATTTAGGATCCCAGGCTACCAGGTATTTGCCTTTATGATACTGGCTGTATTCTACTTTTCCTGAAACCGGATAGCGGTTCACATGCACATTGGCAGGACTCATGAAAACAGAAATCTGCAATCTTTTTTCATTGAAATATTCTGTGTCAAAAACCTCTTCAATCACCACGACTTTGCCGTCAGCTGGTGATACAATTGAATTTTCATCGTAGGTAAATGTTCTTGACGGGATCCTGAAAAACGAAAGGATGAACAACCAGAACCCAAGCAGGACAATATATATTACCCAGGCCAAGATTGGAATACTGGGTTCAAGGTGAAGGTTGGTGGCAAAGCCCAGCAACAGGCAGAGCATGGTAATGAGGGCGATGGTGGGAAATCCTTCCTTGTGTATGGTCATGTTAAGGTATTAAGGCCGCAAAGTTAAGCAATATGGCGGGCATCAACAGCTGATCTTCCTTTTTCTTGCAGCCACCTTCCACTCGCCGACAATATTTTCTTCTTCTATCGCAATCAGCGTTTCATGAAGGGCAACCGTCGGGCAAACATGGTAAGGAATACCGATCAATGTATCACCGGGCTTGAAACCATGTCCTGGAGACAGTTCCATGACCAGGTGCTCCTCGCTTTGCCCTACCGCTTTGAGTTCAGGATGATCTGGAAAATAAACCCTTTTGGCCAACTCGTTTTCTGAAGCAACTGCCTTGTGTCCAAGGTCAAGACAGATGCGGTTTGGTGCCGGAAGCGAGATGACCCTGGTGAGGATATGGACTGCAGGGGTAAAATCCTGTTCAGGACAAATGAGTCCATAGCCGTGGTCCCAAAAAATATTGGTGCCAGGGCTGCAATCCCTGTCTGTTTTTTTGGCATGGATGGAAAAACTGGGTGATCCACCAGCAATGATAAAGGGGCGTGCATATCCCTTTGATTCCATCCTATCCATCAGTTCATAAACACCCTGAAAAGCTTCATCACAGGCTGTTTCACGCACTGCAGGATCTGCCTGGCGGTGTTGGCCATCATATACATGCAGTCCCATGAAATGGATGCCGTTGGTTTGTATCAATCCTTCATAGAGCGCCAAAGCAGTTTCACCAGGAGCGATGCCGGTCCTGTTCATGCCAACATTGATGTCGATATAGACACCGATGGATTGAGAATGCTTTTCAAAAACTTCAGCTATGCAGTTGGCGGCTTCAGGATTATCTGTAATGGTGGAGAATTGAGTATGGGGATATTGGATAGTAAGTTGTTGCAAACGTTCAATCCTTGGCCCTACGGGCTGATGGGCCAGCAATACATCTTTGGCGCCGGTCAAGGCCAACAGCTCGGCTTCTGCAATGGTGGCACACTTGAATTTGCTGATGCCTGCATCCATCATCAGTCGGATGCCTTCTGCAGTCTTGTGTGTCTTGATGTGTGGCCGAAGGCGGTTGACATCGCCGACCATCCTGATCATTTCAGCAATGTTTTTTTTCACCAGTGACGGGAAAACCAGCAGGGCAGGGGAGTCTATGGTTGAATAAATCATTCTTCAGTCAATATCAAGCTGCTAAATTCTTCCAGGGTTTCTTCAATTTCTTCCATCGTGTTCAACATCACCAATTTGGATCTCAGTGGTTTGATATTGATGATTCCTTTAAGGTAGTTGGCATAATGCCTTCTCATCTCAAAAATGCCTATTCTGGGTCCCTTCCATGCAACTGATGCACGCAAGTGTTGACGGATGACATCAATGCGTTCTTCAATCGTTGGCGGTGGCAAGATTTCACCTGTTGCGAAATAGTGTTTTACCTCGCGGAAAAACCAGGGATAACCAATGGCAGCCCGGCCTATCATGATGCCATCGACACCATATTTATTTTTGTATTCCAATGCTTTTTGCGGTGAGTCGACATCGCCATTGCCAAAAATGGGAATGGTGATCCTGGGATGGTCTTTTACTTTGGCAATCCAACTCCAGTCGGCCTCTCCTTTGTACAACTGGCTCCTTGTTCTTCCATGGATGGACAATGCCTGTACGCCGATATCCTGCAATCTTTCTGCTACTTCAATGATGTTGATGCTGTCGAAATCCCATCCCAGCCTGGTCTTTACCGTTACGGGCACATTGCAGGATTTGATGACCGCTTTTGTGAGCCTCACCATCAGGTCAATGTCTTTCAGTACAGCAGCGCCCGCACCCTTGCAGACTACTTTTTTTACAGGACAGCCAAAATTGATGTCCAACAAATCAGGATTCACCGCATCAACAATGCCTGCACTGATGGCCATGGCTTCTTCATCCCCGCCAAAAATCTGAATACCAACAGGCCTTTCTTCTTCAAAAATATCCAGCTTCTGCCTGCTCTTCATGGCGTCCCTGATCAGGCCTTCACTGCTGATGAATTCGGTATACATCAGGTCAGCACCATGTTTCTTGCATACTGCACGAAACGGCGGATCGCTGACATCTTCCATGGGTGCCAGCAAAAGTGGAAATCCAGATAAATTAATGTTGCCTATCTTTATCATTCAATTGTTGCAAAGTTACAAATAACAATCATGGAACAGCAAATGGAAAACAGACCGGGATTGAATGAGAAATCGGGCCTGTTTATTTTGATCGGCCTGATGGGCGTTGGGTTTATGGTGGGTGGTTTTCTTTCTTTTTTTGTCTGGAAACTCATGACGGGCCAGGGAATGGCAGACATGCAATTGTCGATGAGCAATCCTGACTTTGCCAACCAGGTAAGGGTTACACAGACCCTGCTTTCTTTGTTTATTTTTCTTTTTCCCGCCCTGCTCACTGCAAGGATTATCAACACCAAGCCATTGCAGTTGTTGGGTTTTTCGGGTAAGTCTTCCTGGCAAACATACGGAACGGCCATCATCATCATGTTGATCACGATTGTGATTGCAGGATCTCTTGCTACCCTCAACGAAATGATTCCTGTTACTCCCTCCATGAAACTCTATTTCACAGAAATGGAAGACAAGTACCTGCAACAGGTGGAAGTGATGTCGCAGATGAAGGGAATACCAGATCTTCTGGTTTCATTGGTGGTCATGGCCTTTGTTCCTGCTGTTGTTGAAGAAGTTTTTTTCAGGGGCGGTTTTCAGAACCTGATGCACCGCTCTACCGGCAACATGTGGGTGAGCATCATTGTTACTTCTCTGCTTTTCAGTGCTATCCATTTTTCATTCTATGGTTTTTTTGCGCGGACGGCACTCGGCATTGTACTGGGCCTGCTCTTTGCTACAAGCCAAAACATTTGGGTTCCCATATTGGCGCATTTTGTCAACAATGCGATCGCTGTTGGTCAGGTCTATTACCTCAGGAGTACAGGACAATCCCTGGCAGAAAGCATGGATGATCAATACCCGTTGTGGTGGGGTTTATTTGCCATTGCATTTTTCTTTTTTGCCTACAGGAGATTTGAAAAAACACTTGAATAAATGGCACTGAACAAAGCAGTTTTCCAAACGAGGGCAAAAACAGCCATCGTTTATGCAGCCATCATGTTGACGGGCCTGTTCTGGAATGAATGGAGCTTTTTTATGTTGTTTTCACTGGTGCATTTTGGTGCCTGGTATGAGTTCCAAAAATTGTCCAGCCTTATCTATCCTGAGCTTCGATGGAGTTTGTACTATGATCGCCTGCTATTCCCCATCATCGGTTGGGGCGTCATGCTGATGGCCTCTGCAGGCTCTTTGGAGATCAACGGATTTTCATTCAGTGATATCGGGTATTGGATCGTAAGGGTTGGACTGTTGCTCATCCCGTTGAATTTTTTCATAGACAAGCAATTTAGTTTCAAGCACCTGAAACAATTTCTGTTGGGATTTTTTTATATCTCAGTCACCCTTGCCCTGCTCATCAATCTACGGTCCGGTTGGATTTGGTCACAAGTACATGACAGTGATTTTCTTGCCCATGCATTATCCGGTTTCAATGGAAAGATAATGTGTATCCTATTGGTGGTGGGTATTTGGATCAATGATACCATGGCCTATATTGTTGGCTCATTGATTGGCAGAACACCATTGACGGCATGGTCTCCTAAAAAAACATGGGAAGGAACCATTGGCGGTATCATCCTCAGTTCCGGACTAATTCTTCTGATTGCTCTTTGGCAATTTGAACCTAGCTGGGCCTTGCTCATCATCGCCCTGGTGAATGCCATCAGTGGAACTATCGGCGACCTGGTGGAAAGCAAATTGAAGCGCATAGCAGGAGTAAAAGACAGTGGTTCATTCATGCCCGGGCATGGAGGCTTTCTTGACCGATTTGATTCAATTCTGCTGGCAGCACCTGCCGTCTGGCTGGTCTGTTACTTCTTGTTCAGATAGTACTGAACTTATTTCTCCTTGTTGATTTGAATGCTGGGTTTTGCTCTTGGAACAGCGGGGTCTGGGGCCGCAGCTTTTTCTCTTGGCGCCTGTGGTCTGGCCTGTCCCTGGGGTCTCTCCCTTTGGGGCCTGCCGGCCGATTGTCCCTGGGGTTTTGGACTTTGGGCTCCTGTAGATTTTTCCTGCATTTTCGGCCTTTCCCTTGGTCCCTGGTTGGCATTGTTGGACTGACCTCTATCCCTGTTAGGTCCGGGGCCTGAGCGCTGTCCCTTTCTTTTTTGCGCATTCCTGTCCAGCGAGCGAAGGCTGATTTGACCCACCAATTCCACAAACTGTGGTTCAGCTTCTTTTGCCTTGCTTGAACTGCTTACAATTTCGGCCGTTTCCAGTTCATCTGGTCTTTGACCTTTCTCATTCATTGCCTTGATCTTCTTGACCGTATCAATGGTGAGCGGGTAATGCTTGTTGCTATCAGGAAGCGTATACCACATGATGTTCTTGAAAATATCTTTTTTGATCAGGTTGGCATTGCCCTTTGTGGTATGCAATACTTCCACATGGTCAGGGAAATGCTGCAGGGCATCCAGATAACTGTCTAATTCATAATTGAGGCAGCACTTGAGCCTTCCGCATTGTCCGCTCAGTTTTGTTTGGTTGATGCTGAGGTTTTGGTAACGCGCCATTGCGGTGGTTACGCTTTTGAAATCATTGAGCCAGCTGCTGCAACAGAGTTCCCTTCCACAACTTCCGATACCACCCACTTTTGCAGCTTCTTGGCGGGCACCAATTTGCTTCATTTCAACTTTTACCTTGAAATCTCCAGCATATATCTTGATCAGTTCGCGAAAATCGACACGGTCTTCAGCTGTATAGAAAAAAGTGGCTTTTCTGCCATCGGCCTGAAATTCTACCTCACAGATTTTCATGCTCAGCTTCAATTGCCTCGCGATGGCGCGTGAGCGGGCAAGGGCCTCTTTTTCACGGGCCTTGTTCTCTTCCCATTTCTGGATGTCCACTTCTGTAGCCCTGCGCAATATTTTCTTCAGTTCTGCACTGTCTTCTGCAATTCTTTTCTTTTTGAGTTGCATGCGCACCAGCTCTCCGCTGAGGTTGACCATGCCAACATCAAATCCTCCAACACCCTCAACGCTGACCAATTCGCCCTTGTTGAAATGATGAAGTGTTGTATTCTTAAAATATTCTTTCCTGCTGCCGTTGCTGAATGTTACTTCTACAATCCTGCAGGATACCGCAGGGTCTGTAAAAGGCAAATTGGCAAGCCAGTCATGTACATTAAGTCTATTGCATCCGCCTGAGCTGCATCCGCCGTTGCTTTTACAGCCGCCTGGCTTTCCGTCTTTCGTACCGCATGAACTACATCCCATAATCTATATCAATGTACCAAAATTACTGCTTTATCCTTTATTATATGATAAATTTTGATGGTCAGGGCCATGAACAGTATTTTGGGGTTTGCATTTCTTTCTATTTGATAGGAAGCCCTGTCGAGCTCAGTAACGATGGCTTCCAGCTGTTCGGTTGCTGCCAACCTGAGCAAACGGTTGGCGAAATCAAGCTCATTGTCTGCAACTTCCGGTGCAGTTCCTACATTGGCAATGTGTACCGCACAGGAAAGCAGGTGAATGAAATAAGCAAGGAATTGCTTCTGTTTTTCCCTTCCCAGTTTGCTGTTGTCATCAACCCATTTGACCTGTGCTGCAGGGCCATTTTTGAGGATGGCATTCAGCCATTCCCTCAAGATCTCTTCCCAGTTTTCATCGCTGTTGTGCAACAATTGGAAGGCCTCTCGGAGGTTTCCCTGAGACAGGGGAGCGATGGATAGGGCTTTTTCCCTGGGAACAGCCTGTTTGTTGATCAACCACTCTTGTACATCCTTCGATTCCAGTTGGTTGATCTTGATCAGCTGTGTTCGAGAAAGGATGGTAGCAAGCAGCTTAGACTCGTCTTGGGCCACAAAGATGAGAAGGGTATTGGCCGGTGGCTCTTCAATCAATTTGAGCAATTTGTTGCCCATCGGGCCAAGGTATTCGGGCATCCACTGGATCAGGATCTTGTATCCGCTTTCAAAACTTTTGAGGTTCAGTTTTCTGATGATCTCTTCACATTCGTTGGCGGTAATATTTCCCTGTTTGTTCTCTGCCCCAATGCTCTGTAGCCAGTCAAATGCATTGCCAAAAGGGGTCTGGGCAACAAAGCTCCTCCATTCCTGGATGAAATCGCTGGCAATGGGTTTGTCTCCGGCCGTTTTCACAATTGTCGGAAATGAAAAATGAATATCAGGATGAATCAATGCAGCAGCTTTTTTGCAGGAGGGGCAATTGCCGCAGGCATCTTCCAGAAAAGTTGTTGTTTGGGTGGGCTCTCCAAACAAAGAGGGTTCTTCATTGGCAGAACCCGGCTTATTTTTTTCGCATACCACATACTGGGCAAGCGCTAGGGCAAGCTGCAAGGCACCACTGCCTTCTTTTCCCAGTAAAAGCAGGGCATGGCTGAGCCTGTTGCTGCTCACCAGATTGACCAAATTGGCCTTTACTGCACCTTGTCCGGGGATTTCACTGAATAACATTCCGTAAAGATAATGATATACGGCAGCAAGGACAACTGCCGAGGCTTTCTTAAACCTTTTTTCCACGAAAGTGTTACATTGCTAAATAAAAATTATTGTATGATCAAAGCCATGATGATAGCCCTCGCCCTTTTTGCTGCAGGACCTGCAACCATTCACCAGTTCAAGGTTCCCTCCATTGAAGGACAAACCATTGATTTTTCTAAGTTCAAGGGAAAGAAAGTATTGATTGTCAACACCGCTTCCAAATGTGGTTATACTCCCCAGTATGCTGAACTGGAGCAATTGCACAAGGCATACGGAAGCAAATTGGTTATTGTTGGTTTCCCTGCCAATAATTTTGGTGGGCAGGAGCCAGGATCCAATGCAGAGATCAATGATTTCTGTCAAAAAAATTATGGGGTGAGTTTTGTAATGGCAGAGAAGGTTTCAGTGAAAGGAACTGATATCCATCCTTTGTTCAAATGGCTGACCAGCAAGGAAGAGAATGGTGTGATGGATGCTGAAATCAAATGGAATTTCACCAAGTTTCTGTTGGATGAAAAAGGAAAACTATTGGCTGTATTCCCCAGCAAGGTCAAGCCAATGGGTGAAGAAATCACTGCATACCTTAAATAATTTAAAGGGTAAAGGCCAGGCTATAGACGCCTACTGTTTTTGCCCCATGTTGCATCAGTGCATGCACACAGGCTTCTGTTGAAGCACCGGTGGTGATCACATCATCCACCACAACAACATGCCTGTCTTTGATGATCGAAGCTTCATTCACCTCAAAGACAGACGCAACATTTTCCCATCTTTCTATCCTTGATTTTTTTGTCTGGGTCCTGGTGTTCTCATTGCGCACCAGGGCCTTTTCATTATAGGGGATCCCCGTCTGTTTATACATCCCTTCACACAACAGCGTGGCTTGGTTGTATCCTCTTTTGTATTCTTTTCTGGGATGCAATGGCATGGGAATACAGAGATCAGTTTCATATGACTTGAAAAGGCCTGATCCATGGACCCCCATGATTTCGCCCATATGAATACCCAGTTCTTTTTCCTCTCTGTATTTGATCTGGTGGATGATCTGCTGTAAAGGAGTCTTGTCGATATAGTAAAATGTACTGGCTCCAAATTGAATGTCGGCCCTTCCCCAAAAAAGCTTTTCAACAGGATTGTTTCTAATGTCTTCAAATTGCGTCCTTCCCAATTCAGTCTGGCATTGAAGGCATATCAACTGATCGCCTTGGGTCAGCTCATTGTTGCATCCAAAACAGAGGGAGGGATAGAATACATGCACCAATGCATCGCACCAGGCTTTTACCATACCAAAGGCTTTATTGGAAAATGGTTCGGTAAACCTCTTCAATCAATGCTACGGATATGGTCTTGATACCCTTGTGGGGTTCGGCTTTTCTGTTGTACTTGCTGATCACGATGCTGTCAAACCCAAGTTTTTCTGCTTCTGAGATGCGTTGGTCAACCCGGTTTACTGCCCTGATTTCTCCGCTCAAGCCTACCTCGCCTGCAAAACAGGTTTTTTGTGAAAGGGGAACATCTTCATAAGAGCTCAACAAGGCAAATACCATGGCCAGGTCAATGGCCGGATCCTCAATTTTTAGTCCACCGGCAATGTTGACGAAAACATCCTTGGTTCCAAAATGAAATCCACCCCTTTTTTCCAGTACCGCCAATAAAAGCTGCAATCTTCTCAGGTCAAATCCACTTGCTGTTCGCTGCGGAGTGCCATAAACCGATGGTGTAACCAAGGCCTGTACTTCAATCAACAATGGCCTTAGTCCTTCCATTGTTGCACCAATGGCAATGCCACTCAGTTGTTCTTCTTTTTGGTTGATGAGAATGTCTGACGGATTCATTACTGGTTTCATTCCTGTTCCTGTCATCTCATATATTCCCAGTTCTGCTGTTGATCCAAAACGATTTTTGGTGGTGCGTAAAATCCGGTAGGCATAATGCTGGTCACCCTCAAATTGCAATACCGTATCAACCATGTGTTCCAATAGTTTAGGGCCTGCAATGCTTCCATCTTTTGTGATATGTCCGATCAGGAAAACGGGTGTTTGTGTTTCTTTGGCAAACCGCTGGAACTCTGCCGTGCATTCTCTGATTTGTGAAATTGTACCAGGGGAAGAATCGATATAGGGTGATTGCAATGTTTGGATGGAATCGATGATAACCAGCTGTGGCTTTATTTTTTTGATTTCCTGAAAGATGCTCTGGGTCGACGTTTCAGTGAGTAAATAG
>CANHSD010000076.1 GCA_947463105.1 Chitinophagaceae bacterium | reverse complement strand
TGGCAGGATCGTGGAAGAGACTTCTGTGAATGGAAAGCCCGCCATGCGCCCCTCCATTGAAGGATGGGCAAAAGTTTACGGCCACAATACCATTTCCATCGATATTGAAGACGACCCTTATGCACACGGATTTCAGGTTATCTAAAATGTGATTATGAAAAAAAACGTTCTATTTCTCTTGTGCATGATTACAGGATCAGTGTATTCCCAACAAAGTGATTTGTTGCGATATGACAAACCCGCTTCATTTTTCGAGGATGCTCTCCCCATTGGCAATGGGCGCATCGGTGGAATGGTTTACGGGGGAATCAGAAAAGACCGCATATCATTGAACGAAGCAACCCTATGGGCTGGTTATCCGGTAGATGCCAACATGAATCCAGATGCCAAAAAGTACCTTCCTTTGGTGAGATCAGCACTTTTCGCAGGCGATTATAACAAGGCAGACAGCCTCGTAAAATTCATTCAGGGCAAATTCTCTGCCTCATATGCCCCGCTTGGAAATCTTCTCATGAATTTCAACATCAACGAAATTTCCAATTATTCGAGGGTGCTGGATATGAGCAGGGGCGTAGTCAATGTTTTTTTTGAAGCGGACGATACAAAATATGCTCGTACCTATTTTGTGTCTTATCCTGATCAACTGATGTTTGTAAAGCTCAGTGCCAAGGGGAAGAACAAGATGAATGTGGAATTAACCCTGAATAGTTTACTTCAACACAAAGTAATGATTTCTCCAGCAGGTCTGGTGATGAATGGAATGGCGCCATCCCTTGCTGAGCCAAGCTATCGTGGTAACATGCCCAATGCTGTGCAGTACGACAGTGCCAATGCCATGCGGTTTGCCGGTATAGTTAAAGTCTTGTCCAACAATGGAAAACAAATCAATACTGATTCCTCCGTTCAACTTTCTGGTGCAACTGAAATACTGGTGGCTGTATCAATGGGAACCAGCTTCAATGGTTTTGACAAGCATCCGGTGAATCAAGGCAAAAATGAGAAAAGGATGGCGGAGGAGCCATTGCAAAAACCTGGCTTGGGAAACTACGACCTGGTCCTCAAAAAACATACAGCTGATTTTTCAAAATATTATCAACGTGTTTCCTTGGACCTGGGAAAATCAGCTGCCCAGCTGTTGCCTGTTGACCAACGCCTGAAAAACTTTGCGAAAGGTGGGACTGACAATGCTTTGGTGGCTTTGTATTTTCAATTTGGCCGATACCTGATGATCAGTTCTTCACGTACTCCGGCAGTGCCCATCAACCTGCAAGGGATCTGGAATGAGCAAGTCCGTCCTCCTTGGAGCAGCAATTATACGATCAACATCAATACAGAAATGAATTACTGGCCTGTTGAGACCACCAATCTCTCTGAGTTTCACCAGCCCATGTTGGGATTCATCAAAAACCTGAGCAAGACTGGCGCCATTACTGCAAATTCATTCTATGGTATGGATGGATGGGTAGCACACCACAACTCTGACATTTGGGGCATTTCAAATCCAGTTGGTGACTTTGGAAAAGGAAAGCCTGTTTGGGCCAACTGGACAATGGGTGGAACATGGATGAGCACCCATCTTTGGCAACATTTCCTTTTTTCCAACGATACGGCATTTCTCAAAAGGGACGCTTATCCAATCATGAAGGGAGCTGCCCTGTTCTGCCTGCAGTTTCTAGTGAAAGATCCCAAGGGGAGTCTGGTGACAGCTCCTTCAACCTCTCCTGAAAATATATTCGTTACAGATAAAGGGTTTAAAGGTGCAGTTCTTTTTGGAGGAACTGCCGATCTCGCCATGATCCGTGAATTGTTTTCCAATGTCATAGCTGCCGACAAACTGTTGAAAAAAGATCCCGTTTTTTCCAATCAATTGAAGGATGCACTTAAGAACCTGCATCCATATCAAATTGGCAGCAAGGGAAACCTGCAGGAATGGTACTATGATTGGGCAGACAATGATCCGAACCACAGGCATGTTTCCCATCTCTTTGGACTATATCCTGGGGCCTCAATAACCATGTCTAAGCAACCCGCATTAGCCAACGCTGTCAAACGATCCCTTGAGTTGCGCACCAACAATGGAACGGGTTGGTCCATCGCTTGGAAGATCAACCTCTGGGCAAGATTGCAGAACGGTGAGCGGGCCTATGATGCCATCAAGAGCATCCTTACCTATTACCCTTCAGACCGCAACGAAGTCAAAATAGCCGGAGGCGGAACCTATCCGAACCTGTTTGACGCTTGCCCTCCTTTTCAGATTGACGGCAACTTTGGTGCAACCGCAGGGATTGCGGAAATGCTGATGCAAAGCCATGATGAAGAAATCTTGTTGTTGCCAGCTTTGCCCGTTGAGTGGCCAACGGGTTCTATCAAGGGCCTGAAAGCAAGAGGCAATCTGACCGTGGATATGTCATGGGAAAATGGAAAGCTCAAAAAGGCCACCATCACCCCCACAGGGGCAATCAATAAACAGGTAAGGTATGGCAACAAAACCTGGCAAATCAATTCAAGTAAACCCCTACACATTCAATTCTAACTCAATTAAATTTTTATTATGTCTACCATCAGGATTTTAAAGACGGGATACCTCATTCTTTTTTCCTCTCTGGTGAATGCCCAGGAGGCCAATGTACACATCAATCCTGTCAATTTCTCCAAGGTGATCATCAATGATGATTTTTGGAAACCCAAAATCGATAAGGTGGCCACCAAAACGCTGGATGCCTGCATTTACCAAACAGAAGTGAATACCGGCAGGATCCGAAATTTTGAGAAGGCAGCAAGAGGAAAGGGAGAACAACACGAAGGAATTTTCTACGATGATTCTGATGTATACAAGGCCATTGAGGCAATGGCGTATGCCATCAAGCTGACAGGGAACAAGGCCCTTGAGCAAAAAGCAGATGAGTGGATTGACAAAATAGCTGCATCTCAGCAAAGAGATGGTTACCTCAATACATACTATATTCTCACCGGCTTGGACAAGCGTTGGACGGATATGGACAAGCACGAGGATTATTGTGGCGGGCACATGATTGAAGCGGCAGTGGCTTATTTCGATGCAACGGGCAAAAAGAAGTTACTCGATGTAAGCAAGCGCTGGGCTGATCATTTTGATGCAACATTCGGTCCTGGAAAAAGAAATTGGGTAACAGGTCACCAGGAGCTGGAGCTGGCACTGGTTAAGTTGTACAAGACCACAGGAGAAAAAAGATACCTCAAATTGGCAGATTGGCTGCTTTCTGAAAGAGGAAAGAACCATGGCATAGGAAGTCAATGGAAAAACAACAAGGGTACCGACTATTCACAAGACTTGCTTCCTGTAAAGGAGCAGTCAGAAATTACTGGACATGCTGTACGAGCCATGTATTTGTATACAGGCGCGGCTGATGTGGCTGCACATACCGGAGACCAGGACTACCTGATTGCCATGAGAAGGGTGTGGGAGGATGTGGTATTTCGCAACATGTACATCACTGGTGCCATAGGATCTGCAGGGAGAAACGAAGGCTTTTCCAAGGACTTTGATCTTCCCAATGAGCAGGCCTATTGTGAAACCTGCGCCTCCGTGGGGATGGTGTTTTGGAACCAACGGATGAACAGTCTTACTGGTAAATCCGAATACATGGATGTATTGGAAAGAAGTTTGTACAACGGAGCACTGGATGGACTTTCATTGAGTGGTGATCGTTTTTTCTATGGCAATCCACTGGCCTCACAGGGCAATCACAGCAGAAGAGAATGGTTTGGCACTGCTTGCTGTCCATCCAATATTGCAAGATTGATAACATCAGTCGGAGGATACATATATGGCCAGGAAAAAAATAACATATACATCAATCTTTTCGTGGGCAGTGAAACTTCTTTTGAGCTGGCAAAATCAACGATGAAAATCAAAACCACCACTGCATATCCATGGCAAGGAAATGTAAGCTGCAATATTTCGATGAGCAAAAAAGAAAAAGCCACCATTGCATTCAGGATTCCAGGATGGCTCAGGAATACACCAGCACCGGGAGGACTTTATTCATTTCTCAATCAGTCCAGTGCTGCGCCAACAGTACTTGTCAATGGTCAGACGGTTGTATTCAAAGAAGAAAATGGATATGCTATGATTGAAAAAGAATGGGAAGATGGCGACAAGGTTGAATACCAGATACCCATGGAGGTTCGCCAAATTGTCGCAAGAAAAGAACTGACCTATGACAATTACAGGATGGCACTGCAACGCGGGCCAATTGTTTATTGCGTTGAAGGTGCAGACAACAATGGCAACGCATGGAACATTGTATCACCATCAACTGCCAGGTTTGAGATTGAAAATTTTAATGTGCTTGATGAAAAAGTCATCAGCCTTGTTTCACCATTACCTGTTTTACAAATTGTTGCTGATGGCCAATCAACCAAAACGGTAAACCAAAAAGTCCGCGCAATTCCTTATTACACATGGTGTAACCGGGGAAGCAATCCCATGCAGGTATGGTTGCCAACAGTATACAAGGACATCAAAATAAATTACTAGGACCAATTGGAGAAGGGCAATTCCTAATTCAACTAACTTTGAAAAAAAGGAAAACATGAGCAAGGTTATCGTAGCAGGCGGGGGTGTAATTGGACTGTGTACGGCCTACTACCTGAACAAAGCTGGCCATGAAGTGATCTTGATTGACAAGGGAGACCTGAAACACGGTACATCTTTTGGCAACGCAGGTTATATTTCGCCCAGTCATTTTATTCCACTTGCCTCTCCGGGTATTGTTGCCAAGGGCCTGCAATGGATGCTGAGCTCCAGTTCACCCTTTTACATCAAGCCAAGGCTCAACATGGATCTTATCCGCTGGGCCTTGACCTTCTGGAAAAGGTCCGGTAAGGCTACAATGGAAAGAAATATACCCCATCTCAACAATATTCTTCACCTCAGCCGTGAACTTACATCGTCTATCCGCAACGAGTTGGGAAATCAATTCAGGATGGAAGAAAAGGGTTGCTTCATGCTCTATAAAACTGCCTTGACTGAAAAGCATGAAATTGAGTTGGCAAAGGAGGCCGCAGCATTGAACATTGAAACTCGCGTATTCACAGCCAAAGAGATCCAGGCCATGGAGCCAGAGGTGGAAGTCAATGTAAGGGGAGGAGTGCTGTATCCTATTGATGCCCATCTGCATCCTGGCGATTTGATGCAAACCATTCATGATCATTTGCAACAGTCTGGTGTTAAGTTTCAATTGGAAACCACCATTACTGGGTTTGAAAAACAAGGAAGAAAAGTAACCAATGTATTGACAGATAAAGGTGATTTTTCCGGAGATGAGATTGTTTTGGCCACAGGCTCTTGGCTGCCTGTAACCAGCCGAGACCTCGGCATAGACCTTCTTCTCCAAGCGGGTAAGGGATACAGCATGACGTTCGATGCGGTTGAAAAAAACCTTCATTATCCGGCAATCCTTGTCGACGACAGGGTGGCAATGACTCCAATGGGTGCTGATCTTAGGATGGGAGGAACAATGGAGATCAGTGGCATTGGGTCACCCATGCTGATGAAAAGGGTTCAGGCCATATTCAAAGCTGCAAAAAATTACTACCCGGATCTCCCCGTAAGTTTTCCTGCCCAGGACAAGATTTGGCATGGGCTGAGGCCTTTGAGTCCAGACGGTCTTCCTTATATTGGCCGACATTCAACATTTGATAACATTGTAATGGCAGGTGGCCATGCCATGCTTGGTCTCTCTCTTGCAGCGGCAACAGGGAAGTTGGTAGAGGAGATTGTTGGCGGGCTCGAGACAAGTATTGACATCAGTGCATTCAATGTTGAACGATAAAAATAAAAATCAAGCATATGAAAAAATCAATGTTATTGTTTTTAATGGTGATGGGTATCGCATCAGGTGTAATGGCCCAAAGCCTCAACAAATTATGGGCCACCGATACCACCCTGAAAGTTCCTGAGTCCGTGCTGCTGGACAGCAAGAACCAGCGTTTGTATGTTACCAATATTGATGGAAAAGGCCCATGGGACAAAGATGGTAAAGGGTCTATTTCATTGCTGACCCTTTCTGGGAAAATCCTTAATCCCGATTGGATCAAAGGATTGCATGCCCCCAAAGGCATGACCATGTTCAGTGATTTTCTGGTTGTAGCAGATGTCGATTCTGTTGTCATCATTGAGGTTACCAAAGCACAGATTGTAAAAAAGATTTACATCGAAGGGGCAAAGGCGTTGAATGATATTACATCAGACAAGCGTGGGAACATGTACGTGTCAGATTCCAAGACCCAAAAAATCCATTTTATTGATATAGATAAGCTGGAAGTGAGTTTGTTCGCTGAGGGGCTCAAAGGCTTGAATGGACTGCATTATGTTGACAAAACATTGTACTTTACCGATGCTGGGGCGCTTTACAAATTTGGGAAAGACAAATCAAAAACGCTTATCACTGAAGGCATGGAAGGCGGCACGGACGGCATAGAACAAGTAGATGAAAATACATTTCTTGTGTCCTGCTGGGCAGGTTCTATATGGTTGGTAAAAATGAATGGTGAAAAGAAATTGTTGCTGGACACCAGGAAAGAAGGCATAAATACGGCAGACATTGGGTATGATAAGAAGAATAAAATTGTTTATGTTCCTACATTTTGGAAAAACCATGTGGTTGCTTACCAGCTCCAATAATTGACAGATATGATATATTGGAAAGGCACAAAGTATTCAACCTTTGTGCCTTTCTTTTTGTGCTGATACAATGATTATTTTCCCAACTTGCTTTCAAGGTATTTTGCCATTTCTGTATTACCAGCCATCTTCAGTTTGGTCATGATGGCTCCGAGGATCATGCCATTGATATACGGGTTGGTCTGCTCTTTCACCCCAGCAGGTATTTCATCCCTGAATGATGTAATCAAATCGATTGATTTTTTTATCCTTTCATTGCTCTTCATCGATCCAGTCATTTCTCCGATTTGTTGCATCAACATGAACTTCTCATTGGTCAATCCTAATGCGGTAAATTTATCAGCAAGTTTATCAAAAACCTCTTCTTTACCAGAGGCAACCAGGATGGAGTTGATGGCATTATCCAATTTTCCTTTTGCAGGCTTGTTGGACAATTCCATTGCATATTTGAGTGCAAGTACACTGTCCGTTTTGGATAGCGCTTCCAAGGCCGCTCCTGACACAGAATAAGATGAGTCATTGATGTTTTTTTCATAGAGGGACGCATATTTTGCATCAGCTGTTTTACCCAATCCCTCCATCATGCTTGCCTTGACAGGCCTGTTGGTTTCCTTGCTCACCAACACGGCAACTGTCTCTTCAAAGGTTTTTCTGATGCGGTCTTTTTTCATATCAATTTTACTCATCGCAAGCAACCTTATTCCATTGAAGGGATCATTCAGGGCATCTTTCAAGAGTGCCAAGGCCTTGGGGTCATCCGTCTTTTTGCCACAAAATTCTACGGCTTCTTTTCTGTCGAGATAATTTCCCGCATGATAAAACTGGTGGATGTAGTTGTCTAGGCTTTTGTTCTCTTTCTTCTCACAAAGCAGGATTTTCTCTCCATCAAAATTGATCAGGTCTGGTTTTGTGGTGGAAGCAAAACTGAAACTGTCTACTGCATGCTCAAGCCAAACCTCATTCCTTGTCCTGGTCTTGCCATTGTAAACATCAATGAAAGTGGGTATCCTGAAAATTTTGCCGGTACCCTGTGTTTGTTTTACAACCACAGTTGCCTGCTGTTTAGCTTCATTGTATTTGTATTGGATGTCCAGTTTTGGATGGCCATTGCCAAAATACCATTGGTTGAAATACCAGGTAAGGTCCATGCCGCTGACCTCTTCAAAAGCCAGGCGCAAATGATGGGCTTCAGCAGACTTGAATTTGTTGCTGCTCAGGTAAAGGTTCAATCCCTTGAAAAACGCACTGTCTCCAATATGTTTTCTCAACATGTGCAAGATTCTTCCGCCTTTTTGATAGCTCACAGCGTCAAACATTTGCTCCCTGTCTTCATAATAAAAGCGCACAAGGTCTTTTTTGGAATTGTCACCCATCAGGTACGCTTGCATGCCGCTGAAATTTTCAGCATCACCGGCATCTTTACCATACTTGTATTCATCCCAAAGGGTTTGGCTATAGTCAGCAAAGGATTCATTGAGGGTAAGGTTGCTCCAGCTTTCGGCAGTTACATAATCGCCAAACCATTGGTGAAACAATTCGTGTGCAATGGTGCCTTCCCAGATATTTCCATCGGTCAGTTCTCTTGCATCCTGTTGGGCTGTTTCCTGGTGGATGGTAGCGGTGGTATTCTCCATGGCGCCGGCTACATATTCCCTTCCTGTAATTTGGCTGTACTTAACCCAGGGGTATTCAACACCAGTGATCTTAGAGAAATAGGTCATCATTTCTGGTGTGTTGCCAAAGATTTTCTTGGCCACCGGTCCGAATTCCTTTTCAACATAATAATTCACTTCCTTTCCCTTCCATGAATCTTTTATCACGGCATAATCGCCTACCCCCATGAAGAAAAGATAAGGAGAGTGAGGAAGATCCATTTTCCAATAATCCGTTCTGGTGCCATCGGTATTGATTTTTTGGCTTACCAATTTTCCATTGCTCAGGGATACATATTTGGATGGCACGGTCATGTAAAGCTCCTGTGTTGTTTTTTGTTGGGTCTGATCAATTGTCGGAAACCAAACGGAGTTGGATTCCGTTTCACCCTGGGTCCAAATCTGGATGGGTTTATTTTTTTCCTCTCCCTTGGGGTTGATGAAATAAAGACCTTTTACCCCCAGCATGGGGTCTGCTCCGGCCTCTTTCTCATATTCATTGGGCTTGGATACATAATTGATGTAGACGGTATAGTTTTCACCTTTCTTGTATGTCTTTGGCAGCTTTATGGACAGTTGTTTCCTGTCATAACCATATTCCAGGTTTTTCAAGGACTTGTCAGGCTGAACCATCGATACCTGCATGATATCCATTCCTTTTGCATCCAGCGTTAAAGCTGCTGTTGGATTGAAATGCGGCGTCAGTGTAATCCATGCCTTTCCCAAAAGGGAAGTCTTTTCGTAGTCAAACCGCACATCAAGTTTGGTATGAACCAGGTTGTTGACCCTTGTAGGGGTATACCGGGGTGTTTTTTTCCAGCTTGAGTCAACAGGTTCTTTTCCCTGGGAAAATCCCATGATGGAAAGGGTGCTTACAAGCAATAAAATCAAGTAATGTTTCATATTCAGGTGGTTTATGCTGCAAATATATCAAGGCAATGGTTTAAGATTTGCCAATTTTGATGGATGGTAAAATCCTTGCTTTATGAATCATTCTTTTATTAGATTTGTGCTATGTCAATTTATTCAGGTATTCGGATGTTTTGCATGCTCATGGCCGTGATGGCCTTTCAGTTCGTGAATGCCCAGCATTATATTTTTATTGAGGCAGACGGCCAGCAGCCATTTTACCTCAAACAAGGAAATACAATGGTGTCTTCATCTGCAGCTGGTTTCCTGATTCTCCCTAAGATTACAGCCTC
Organism: Chitinophagaceae bacterium; assembly: GCA_947463105.1. Classification (GTDB taxonomy): domain Bacteria; phylum Bacteroidota; class Bacteroidia; order Chitinophagales; family Chitinophagaceae; genus Pollutibacter. Next base: position 2,190 of record CANHSD010000076.1, on the reverse strand, counting down.
AGAGATGGAATTCTCCATCGGCTTTCCCAAAAATATTTACCCTGAGGTTGCATTCTATATCAATGGAACCGACCGCGACCGGGGCTTTCAATTGAAGCAGATGGAAGGACAGGGCTGGTCTTTGTTCGACCGCACCAGCCTGGAAGTAATCAAAGGCGAGGTGCCCCAATCCGCACCCATTGAAATGAAATTGCCACCGAAAGAGGAGGGTAGCTTTGCAAAGCTTTTGGCTGGTGCAACTGATGATAAATCATTGTTGGAAAAAATACCCAAGAAAGACAGTGCAGTTCAGACTTTGCCTGGCAAGTCCATCACAAAGGCGGGGTTTACGGCTGATGTTACAAAATCTGGAATGAAAGACAGCATCAGCAAAAAGGACAAGGATACCCTACCTCCGATTTCCATCAGCAGCCAAATGGAGGATGATGATGTTAAACGATTGGTTTTCATAGAGAATACAATCAAAGGAATACCCGATACCATCAGTGTAGAGATTGAAAAGAAACAGATTGTTGCAGAAGCAGAATCCTTGGCGCAGCCAAAGGATTCTAGCTTGGTTGCGATGCCCTCGAAAGCAATTGCTGATCCTGTGGTTTCTCCCGATACCATTTCTCATGCAAGCAAGCCTGCCGTTGATGCCGATAGCAGCAAAGCGAATGTCCAAGTTCCAAAAGCAAGTCCGATCATTGTTTGTGACCGTCCCATTGCTGATTACAAGGATATTCGAGCATTGCAAAAGAAGTTGCTGGGAATTGCATCAGACAATGAGCAGCGCAATTATACTGTTAAGGTATTTGGTCAAAAATGTTTCAGCACCAAGCAGGCACTTGAAATCGGATGGTTTTTTGTTGACGAAACCAGCCGACTGCAGTTGTTCAAGGCATTGAAACCACTCATTGCTGATCAAGCCTCTTTTGGAAACCTTGAAGCTTCTTTTCTAAAGGAAGAAAATATCATCGCCTTCAGAGCCCTTGTTGCAGAAAGCAATTGAATAAACCCTCAGGCATGCCAACTTATTTTTTAGCCTTAGCATACAAGGGGACACGCTTTGCGGGTTTTCAGATTCAGGACAATGCCATCACCATCCAGGGGCAGGTAGAAAGGGCAATAGCCACCTACCTTAGGGAAAACGTCCAATTGACAGGCTCCTCCAGAACCGATGCTGGCGTGCATGCAAACAGAAATTTCTTTCATTTCTCCATTGATCGCCAGCTTAAGGACGAATTTGTGTACCACATCAATGCCATTTTGCCTCCCGATATTGCCATTACCGGTATTTACCCTGTACCAGAAGGAAGCCACAGCAGATTTGATGCTATAGGGCGTAGATACAAATACCACATATACAATAGCAAGAATCCTTTTTTGGATGACCGGTCTTGGTATTATCCCTACCCCATGGTGCTTGCTGACCTCAATCAGGCGGCCAGCTCCCTGTTGGGGTTGCATGATTTTACCAGCTTCGCCAAAAGAAGAACCCAGGTATATACCCACATGTGTACTATATCTGTTTGCCAGTGGCATGAAACGGAAGATGGGTGGGTTTTTACGGTTGAAGGCAATCGCTTTCTCCGTGGGATGGTCAGGGCCCTGGTAGGAACAATGGTTAAAGTTGGGCGACACAAGATCAGTTTTGAATCATTCCAAAACGTGTTGTTATCAAAAGACAGTGCCATGGCTGATTTCTCTGCACCTGGTCATGGATTATTTCTTGATGATGTTATTTATCCCAGTGAAATAGCCGCATTGTTGAAGTAAAAAGCATCAAGTTTTTTTTGCCTCAAAACGCTTGCTGGCATTGGTTTTCAATATTTTGTAAAAAAACAAATCAATTTAATTTGGAACGTATGAGAAATGCTTCCTATATTTGCATCCCGCTTCACAAAAAGCGCAGTTCTTCGAAATAAAATCAGGTCAAATTTTTACGATTCATTTGAATAAAAATTTGCAGATATAATTTTAAACAGCTAATTTTGCACTCCCAATTCGGTTGGGCAGTTTTGCAAGAAGCTGAAAGATCTTTGAAAGTTTGGAAAGCAGTAACACTCAAATAACCGTCGCAAGATGGTTAGAGGTAAGGTAAGACGCAATTATTATTTTTTGAATTTGAGCAATCAATTTCTACATTATTTACAATGGAGAGTTTGATCCTGGCTCAGGATGAACGCTAGCGGCAGGCTTAATACATGC
>CANHSD010000075.1 GCA_947463105.1 Chitinophagaceae bacterium | reverse complement strand
GATCCATTCAGTTACGCCGGAGGACAATATGTGGATGTGAAGCAAGCAGGGATCATCAGCAATTGGAGCATTGATGAAAAATGGGTTCCCAAAGATGGGGTAGGAGGAAGAAAGCAATTCATGAACCGGCCTGCCCTGGTTGCTACGGAAGTGGGTGCTGAACTGGAGCTTGATTTTTCAGGAAAGGCCATCGGCATTTGTATTGCATCAGGACCTGATGCCGGTGTGATTGAATACAGCATTGATGGAAAGCCGTTCAAGAAAAAAGATCTCTTTACGCAATGGAGCCGCGTCATTCACTTGCCCTGGTACATCGTCTTAGAGGATGAATTGAAAAACAAGCAGCACCGTATTCGCATCAGGATGTCGGCAGATAAAAACGAGAAAAGCAAAGGCAATGCCTGCCGGATCTTGTATTTTTTGGTCAACGGTTAGAGATCATTTTGTTGTAAGGGTATTAAAAATACTGAAGGCTTTGATCTGCGGATCGGCCAATGTTTTGGTGATGCGCAACCGCAGTGCAGACACAGTTGTTGCATTGAATTGTGCAATGAATTTGTGTCCTATGGATGAACCGGCACAAAGCGTGGTCCAGCCTTTTGAGGTCTTTCCTTCAACAATGAATTCCCTCACCCTTTCTCCATGGGCGATATCTTCCATCAAGACAACATGGTCGATGACCGTGTTTTTTTTCACATCGATCTGGTGTGTCTGGCCAACACCGCTTGTTGTGGCAATCGGATGGGAGAATCTTTTCCTGATTTCTTCTCCAAAAGATTTTAATCTCATTGAATCAGGCCCTGGAATCAATCCTCTTGGGTCTGGAGTGAGTCCGAGAATCAGGGTAGAGTTTCTTCCAACAGATCCATAATACATCTTCATGAGGTTTTCCAAGGGTTGGATGTATTCCTCATCACCAGGTTCCCAGAACCATTCGTGTCGGCCCTTGTATCCCCTCAACGGTGCATCACTCATGGCAGGCATGAAATACTTGCCATTGGCATCACCTTCTTTCAGCAGCTTGAAATCGTCTTTGAAAATCACCTTTTGTTGGGCGGAATGTGAAAAAGGATAAGGAAAAGTTCCCCAGCAAGGATAGCTCACTGTTCCGGATTCGCTTCCGCCCCAACGGATGTCTGCCCGCTGGGTATTGTGGTAGAAAATGATGTTTTTTTGGTACTTCTCTACAATAGGAAGGATGTTTGGGCCGCCCAGTTCAGGGCCATGTGCACCTCCATCAAACCATACCATGAAAATTTCTCCATAACGCGACATCAGCTCTTCTGTCATTTTTTCCATCATGTGGTTGTAATGGATTTGTCGGTTCCTGGCAAACTGGCTGCTGTCGTTGTGCACCATAAAATCATATACACCATAAAATGAATTCCACCGGGTGCCAATGTAGATGCCGGGCTTGACATTGTATTTTCTGCAAGAAGCCACAAAGTCACGCACAATATCTCCTTTTCCATCCTGAAATTTCAGGGCTTTCATGCAATAGGGATTTATATCGGATTGATACAATGCAAAACCAGTTTCATGGGTTGCCGTGAGCAGGGCAACCTTTCCACCAGCAGCGGCAAAACTACTGATCCATTGGTCCGTGTTCAGTTGGGAAGGATTGAAAATATTGTGGTCTTTGATCGGTGTGATTCTGTTCTTGGGCTGGTTGTATCGCTCGCCATCAAATACATGCAGGTCATAGCTGAACAGCGCTGTCAATTCAGCATCCTGCCAAATCATTTGGGTTGGATTCGGAAGAGGTATGCTGTCATTGGCGATGGCAACATTGGTTAGCAAGAGAATGATCAGCCCTAATGGAATTACCCTTTTTTTTGTCATTAGAATGTAGTTTGAATAATTTTAGCTTCCTCTTGATTTTTGTTTTTCCGTTCTGCCCCAATCGGGTAAATCAATATTAAGGTTGTCATGTGTGACACTCATTTCTTTTTTCAACAATGCCCTCATCGCTGAAATCCTGTTGGAATAGCGTTCATCTTTTGACAGGTCATTGGTCTCCCATGGATCGTTCTTCAGATCAAACAACTGTGTGGTCAGTATCCCATCCACATTGTACAGGATCATTTTGAATCCGTCTTCTGTTTTGATGCTCCTGCTCCAATGGCCATATACATTATAGATGTTTTTTCTGATGCTTTTGGAAGGATTTTTCAGCACCGAAAAAAATGATTTGGCTTCAACGGAAGCAGGTGCCTTGATACCAAGGTATTCAAACACCGTGGGTGCAATATCACTCAGGTAAGTGAATCCATTTGTCTTGATATTGGATGGAATCCCCGGACCGGAAATGATCATCGGCACACGGATGCTGTGTTCATAGAGGTTCTGTTTGCCCAGCAAGCCATGTTGTCCAACGGCCAGTCCATTGTCTCCGGCAAAAATGACCAAAGTGTTTTCTCTCAGGCCAGCCCTGTCAAGGGCTTCCATGATTCGGCCCACCTGTGCATCCATCTCACTCACCATGCCATAATACAGTGCAATGTCTTTTTTTGTTGCTCCTGGATCCCTGGGCGTTGGAAGGAGTTGCTCATCCCTGACCCGCATGTCACCGTTGTCGAAAGGATGCCTGCTCATGAAGTTGGGTGGCAAGGGGATGGTGGCAGGATCATACATTTTTTCGAAGGCTCCAGGAGGTGTTCTGGGGTCGTGTGGAGAGGTGAAGGCCACATAGCAAAAAAATGGTTTTTCCTTGGCCGTTTGGCTGGAAAGAAATTGGATGGCATTGTTGGCATAGAGGGTGGTGCTGAACGTATCGCTATTCCTTTTTGCTGATGCAGGGTAGGTGCCTGTACTGTCAAACCTATAAACGGTGGGATGTGCTTGACCGCCGTCCTTGTTAAAATGCATTCCGCCCAAAAATATGTCGCCGCCTGTGCTGAACATGCGGTGGTGGGAGGCCTTGTCACTGTGCCATTTTCCTGTATGGTAGGTGGTAAGACCCTTGCTGCGCAATACTTCAGGAAGGCTAATAAAACTCTCTGGAATAATCCCTCCATCTCCAGGCAACCGGTTCACGTATCTTCCTGTTAACAACATCACCCTGCTGGGAACACATACTGCACCCTGGTGCCCGCCCATCACATGGGTTTGGGTGAAGAGCAATCCGGAGGCAGCAAGTTTGTCGAGATTGGGTGTTTTGACAATCGCATTGCCCATAGCACCGAGTGCATGGTAGCTGTGGTCATCAGCATAAATGATGATGATGTTTTTGGCTGTTTTGTTGGATTGGGAAAAACAATAGGACCAAAAGCATGAAAGCACGATGAAGGCAACTGTTTTCATAAACCTGTTTATTTTGATTTGATGGTATTGTTCCAAATTACCAATGCCTGTGGGAAGCTCACCATCCCCCTGCCAAGAAATTTTGTCATCTCTGCCACATTGTGAAAATAGGATCCCAGGATGATGTCCTTGTCTCCATCATGGTCAAGGTCTGCAAGCTCCATTGTCAACCATTTTCCGATGGCAGCTTCCTTGATCATCAGCTTGCTGAATTTCATACCACCCAGGTTTTCGAAATAAACGAATCCTTCCACGGTGTCAAATGGGTCGTCATAAAAAGAGGTGGCAGCAATATCAAGGTCGCCATCCCCATCAAAATCATGGGCCATGGCCTTGCTGGCACCAAACACAGTATTGAAGAAGGTTTCCTTAAAATTGTTTTTTCTGTCATTCATAAAAATCCTAACCCCGTGGTAACTTTTTCTGATGGCAGAAAGGTCCCAATTGTCGCCATTGGTCATGAGGATATCCCAGTATCCATCCCTGTTGAAATCGGCCAATTCAAAATGGCTCAATCCATATACCGGAGGAAACTGCAAAACAACCTTGTCCTCAAAATTCCCATCACCCTTGTTGATGAAAAGCATGATGCTTTCATAGGCCTGTGCGCCCATGACAACCAGGTCAGGCAAATTGTCCTGGTTCATATCCTGGATGACAACTTTCCTGATGCCCGCCTGGTATTTCAGGATTTTCTTCTTTTTCGGATCTCCACCGTCAAACCAGCTGAGCTTTCCGGTATGGTTGCCGAATTCAGCTACTACCAGGTCGTCTTGTCCATCTCCATTGATATCGCCTTTGGCAAATTGAACGGGCCTTGCTAACGAAGCAATCAATTGTGTGGTGGGTTTGTTCAGGGCAACTGAATCAAGCGGGAAGATGAATCCTTTTTTCTCCTCAGAAGGGGCAATCGATCCGATGGTCAGCAATGATGCTGGAAGATTTGGTGTAAAATGGATGTCAACCGGAGGATTCACGACCTCCCAGTAGTTGTCTACCTGAAACAGACTGTCCAACACATATATTTCATTGTGTGCATTGCCAACATAGAGTTTGGATTCCAGGGAATCATATTTCAACATGGTTGTTTTGGTCAGTTTGGGGACAGCCGAAGATCCCTGATCACCCATGTATAGTGGACTAGCCTGAAACCTCAATGAATCCATGCTGTCTGGCAGGGTATTTTCAATCATCAGCGGCTGTTCAGGCGCATTGCGCACGTAATAGTCTACAATCAGCTGCCAATCTTCTTTGGACAAATGGGCTGAATCAGGGTAGATGTTCAATTGCTGGACCAGGATTGCCTCCTCTTGCTTCATTTGGTCAAACGGATCTTTTCCTGCTTTCCTGATACCCAGCCTCCAGCCCATGTTTGGCAATACCGACTCTTTCCAGGTTTTCTTGTCCAGCAGGTAGGGGGAGGGAAACAGATGGCAGCTGCCGCAGTATCGTTTTGCCAGCTTTTCACCTTTAGTAGGTTCAATTTTCGGGATGGATATACCCGAAGCCAGGGCAACAAACAGCCCTGCGAGTAAAAAAACGATGAATATGTTGAAATATGGATGCTTGATTGATCTCACTTTTTCAAAAATAAGGATAATTGGAAGACCCCACTGAATAGGTTATTTGATATGAGTTTATTGATACAAATAGGATGCATCCCTAATTTGTTTGAGCATTGCCATGCACAGGCTAAACAAGAAATATTTTTTCATTTTGCGCAATCGTTTGCGCAGCTTAAACTTCGCACAAATGAACACAGGGGCACCCCAAAGCTGTCTTCGAAAAAATTATTAATAATTATATTTTATATGCAGCATAATGTATATTTATGAAGTCTTTAACTATTGGGCTTGAAAGAGTTTAGAAACAACTATTTTTTATAAACATCAAAATCAGAACAACATGAGAGCAAAAACACAATTTGTTGTCGTTCTACTTGGGCTTCTGTTCAGTGGCTTTATGCTGCAGGCACAGGACAAGCGGACGGTAACAGGTGTTATCAAAGACAATGCAGGCGTTGAACTCGCCGGAGCAAGTGTCACAGAAAAGGGTACCAAGAACAGTGTGGTAACCAATCAGACTGGTGCATTTTCAATCAAAGTTGGCCCTAAAGCTACTTTGGTTGTGTCTTTCGTTGGATTTGCATCCAAGGAAATGGCTGTAGGTGCTGAAAAGAGTGTAAACATCGTCCTTGAGTCAGGCAGCAATGCCCTCGAAGAGGTTGTTGTTACCTCCCTCGGTATCGGCAGAAAGCAAAAAGCGCTTGGTTATGCTGTAAGCACCATCAGCTCACAGCAGCTTACAGACGCCGGAACACCCAACTTTGCAACAGCATTGTATGGTAAGGCTCCCGGGGTTCGTATTGGAGCTACCCCGGGTGGTGCTACCAGTGCTGTAAACATCAATATCCGTGGTATCAACTCTATCACCGGTAAGAACCAGCCATTGATCGTTTTGGATGGTATTCCCATCAGGAATGGTGAGGCCAACAACGGTGATTACTGGTCTGACCAGCGTATCCGCGGTAACGGTTTGTTGGATATCCAACCAGAAGACATCGACAATATTTCAATCCTGAAAGGGGCATCTGCTGCCGCTCTTTACGGTTCTGAAGCCGTGAATGGTGTAGTTTTGATCACTTCAAAAACAGGCGCAAAGTCAAAGAAAGGCCTGGGTGTTGATTTCAACGCCAGCTACAGTGTAGACAACATCGCTTACACTCCAAAATACCAGAACGTTCGTGGTTATGGTATGATTCCTGTGCATGTTGCCAACCTTGGCCAGGATGCAGAAGGTTTCATCATGGTTGATTTGGATGGTGATGGTGTTAAAGAGACCAGGTCTCTTCCCAATGCCTCTATCAACTACGGTCCTAAATTCGATGGCAAGAACATCGCATCATGGGATGGAAAGGTTCGACCATACAGCGCTCAAGAAGATGCATTGGATGCATTGTTCCAGCAGGGTAGCAACTCTAACGTGAACGTTTCTGTTACCAAATCAACAGAAAATGCCAACGTAAGGTTTTCATTGACCCGTCAGGAGAACCAAGGTCTCAGCGTAGGTTCAAAGAATGTAAAGAACTTTGCCAACCTGAACACCAGCTTCAAGCTTGCCAAGAATTTCTCTACTGACCTGATGGTGAACTATATCAACCAAACCACCACCAACCGTCCTTATTCTATTGATAGGATGACCAATAACTTTACCGGTATGATCGGTAGGTTTGACAATGGTGCATGGTACCAGGACAAGGTGTTCACCAGCAAAGGCTACCGTTACGTGACGGGAACAGGCCAGAGCATAACCCCATCTGAAAACATCAATGGTTCTTATGGTGGATTCAAAGGCGATATCGCTGACTATATGTACAGGGTCAAGGCCAATAACCTTGTTGAAAAGGAAAACCGTGTAATTGCGAGCATGACCAACAACTACCAGATCGTTCAGGATTTGAAGCTCCGTACAAGGTTGTCCACTGACTTCACTGCCTCTACTACTGAATCCAAGACAATGACTGAAAGGCCACTTGCTTTCGGAAATTCCGGATCTTTTGGTATGAGTTCAGGATTCAGCTCTATCCTTTACACTGACGTACTCTTGACCTATACCAAGGAAATCAACAAAGACCTTCAGTTGAACGTTATGGGTGGTTATACTGCGTCCAAAGAAAATGCGCACAATACCAGCCGTTCAACAAACGGTGGTTTGAGCACTGAAAATCTTTTTGACATTGCTGCTTCTGTCAATACGGCAAACAGCGGATCATCAAGGTTCTCTTTGGTGAAGGATGCCTACATCGGAACTGCCAATGCAAACTACAAGGATTACCTTTTTGTTGAAGCCACTGTTCGCAGGGACAAGACTTCAACAATGAATCCCAACAACAATTCATTTGTATATCCTTCTATCAACTCCAGCTTTATTTTCTCTGATGCCTTCAAGATGCCTTCTTTCATCAACTACGGTAAATTCCGTGGTTCATGGGGTATCGTGGGTAACTATCCAGATGCTTACCGTGCAAACGTAGCATATGGCCAGGGTACTTTGGGTAGCCAGGGTGGAACACAACCTGTGTTGTTCACCACTATCCCATCCAGCTTTGGTAACGATGGTATCCGTCCTGAGCAGAAGAAAGAATTCGAATTCGGTGTTGAATCAAAAATGTTCAACAACCGCGTAACTTTCGAAGCTTCTTATTACAATGCACAGATTGTTGACCAGATCCTGGGTCAAACTTTGCCAGCAACTTCTGGAGCTACTTCCATCCTGACCAATATCGGTACACTCCGCAACACTGGTGTTGAGGCTATGGTTAGCTTTACTGCAGTGAAAACAAAGAACCTGACTTGGGAAACTGGCCTCAATGCATCTCAAAACTGGAACAAGGTTGAAGCCCTGGCTCCTGGTTTGACTGAATTGTTGCACGCAGACTACGATGGTAATGCTGCACAGTTGAAATCAGTTGTTGGTCAGCCAATGGGTGATTTCTATGCACACCCTGTTGCCACAAACAGCAAGGGTGAAAAAATCGTAGATCCCAATGGTCTCTACAAAGTAGATGCTAACAGCATGGTGAAGTATGGTAACGCAATGCCTAAAGTAATTGGTGGTTGGTTCAATACCATCAACTACAAAGGATTTACTGTTGATGCGATGATTGATTTCCGTTTCGGCGGTCACGTGATGCCAACTGGTCTTTACTGGATGCAAGGACGTGGATTGTTGGAGGAAAGCCTTCAGTGGATGGACAAGGAACATGGTGGTATCAGCTACTACTACGATGCTGTTACCAAGAAAGGAGTTGCTACCAATGCAGCTACTGGTCCTCAAGGACAGCCTGTTTACCAAGATGGTGTAATCCTTCCTGGTGTTGATGCAGCGGGTAATGTCAATAACAATGTTGCTTCAGCTTCCAACTACTTCTGGACTGTGTACAACTGGGGTGGTCCTCAGTACAGCCCGAACACACGTTATGAGTTGTACATCAACAAGAACTCATACATCAAGTTCAGGGAGTTGACCCTTTCATACAAGATGCCTACATCTGTTGCAAAGAGCATTGGCGCCAAGAACATCTCCCTTTCTGTATTTGGTCGTAACCTGTTCTATCTGTACAGGACAATCAAGAACATGGATGCTGAGCAAACAACTGCTGGTTCAAGGTGGTTCCAAACGCTTAACAACATTGGCACCAATCCTTCCTCAAGGACATATGGTGTAATGATCAGAGCAGGTTTCTAATTTTTCATTCACGAATGAATAAAACAACAATATGAAAAGAATACTATTAATACTGGCCATTTTTGCTGTTGCAGGATTTTCTTCCTGTAAGAAGGCGGATTTTGCAGCCAGCTACACAGATCCTTCCAAGATCTCACAATCAACTGTAGAAAAGCAGTTTGCCGGTTTCATGGCCACAAACCGTGAGTTTGTACTTCCCGCATACTGGAACTATTTCGTTGTACTCAGAACAACGCTTCAGTACTACAACCAGTCAGTGGGTTGGGTGAATTTCACCAGCCAATATGTACCGGGTGCAGCTGCCATCACCGACAGGTGGAACAACTATTACAATTTCCTTGCCCAGTACAGGGAGTTGGAAAAGATCAACGGCAAACTTTCTGCTGATGATCAGAAGAACTACCGTGTTTTCATGATTGCAGCGATGATTTATCTCTACGATCATACACAAAAGGTGGTTGACCTTCATGGTGATATTCCTTTCAGCGAAGCGGGTAAGTTGAGCGCAAATGGTGGCGATTATTTGGCCTCATTGCCTGCTTACGATGGTGCTGAAAAAATCTACACAAAGATGCTTGACGATTTGAAAGCTGCTGCTGACGAATTGAATACCATCAATGTGAACCCCGGTATCCTTGTTGGTTTCAAGAACCAAGACCTGGTGAACAAAGGGGATCTTGTGAAGTGGAAGAAGTATTGCAATTCACTTCGCCTTAGGCTTCTTACCAGGGTATCTGACAACAGTACCTTCAGCGCAAGAGCTACCTCAGAAATTGCTGCCATTTTAGGTAATCCAGCCAGTTATTCTGTTATTACTGACAATGCAGATAACGTTCAGATCAATGTACTTGATTTGAATACTTCTATCAACTCAAACGGTTTCAGGACTGGTTTGGAAGACTGGAATGGTAATGTTGCCCCTAAGGCAATGATTGACCACATGAAAACCAATGTTGACCCAAGGTTGCGTTATGTATTTGAGCCAGGTGTTAGTGCTGCTGGTGTATATACTGGGCTTGACCAATTGGCGAATGCTGATGTTCAGACGCCTGCTATCGCTGGTGGTAAATTGGCCATGTACAACAGGACAACCCTCAGCCGCAACCAGTTTTTCCCTGGTGTTGTGATGAATGCTGCTGAAGTTTCTTTCATGGCTGCAGAATCTTATGTAAAAGCTGGTAATACAGCGGCTGCAAAGACTGCCTATGAAAAGGGAATCAGAGAGTCCATCAGCTATTATGTTGCTATCCGTGCCCTCAGCAAGGATGCAACTTCACCAGCTGTTACAGCAGTTGCTCCTGCTGAAATCACTGCCTACCTCGCAGCCAATGGCATTAGCTTTGATAAGGCTACTACACCCGCTGCAAGGATTGCCTTGATTGCTGCCCAAAAATGGTTGCACATGAATGTGGTTCAACCAGTAGAACTTTGGTCTGAAGTGAGAAGGCTTGATCCAGCCTTGTCTTTCCAAACGGATGGTGCAAATGCCCAAACCAACCCTCCAGTAAGGTGGTCTTATCCTGTAAGTGAAACCATTTACAACAAGGCCAACTATGCTGCAGTAAGCGCAAAAGATAATTTGAACCAGAAGCTTTTCTGGGACGTTAAATAAGCTTTTTTCTTACGCATAGAAAAAGCCGCTTCCACATGGAAGCGGCTTTTTTTGTACCTTAAATCCATGAATAGAATTGTATTTGTCCGCTTCTTCGCCACTTGGGTATTTTTCGTTATTTCTTGCAATGCTTTTTCCCAGGAAAAGGTTTATCAAAAAGGACTTCTTGCAGTGCAGGAGCAACCGAAGGCAGAAAGAAAATACGCCCCAACTGGAAAACAGTATGATTTTGGTAAGACCTATTTTGGTCGGCTGAAACTTGTGACTACAAGCATGAAAAATGGCGACATGATCAAGGTGTTCATGGGAGAGAAGTTGGATGCAACTGGTAAAATTGACAGGAACCCCCCGGGTGTCAATATTCGTTTTTTTCAGTTCACCTACAGTAAAAACCAAGGAGATACCGATACCCTTTATTTTCCTAATGTTCCCAACAAGAAAAATACTTCAGGCAATGCCATCCTGTTGCCAGAATGGATGGGGCTTGTAACCCCATTTCGCTATGTTGAAATTGAGCATGCAGGAACTTTTAGCGTTCAACCCACGCGTGATGTATTTCATTATCGCTTCAATGATCATGCTGCTTCATTTGTGAGTTCAGACACAGTGTTGAACCAGATCTGGGATCTCTGCAAACATTCCATCAAAGCCACTACTGTAACCGGTCTTTATATTGATGGTGACCGTGAGCGCATCCCCTATGAAGCAGATGCCCTCATCAATCAACTTTCTCATTATGCTGTTGACACTGTGTATGAAGTTGCCCGCAATACCATCGATCATTTGATGATGCATCCCACCTGGCCAACCGAATGGCATTTGCAAATGCACCAGGTGATCTGGAATGATTACATGTATACAGGCAACACGGCTTTGATCAAAAAGTATTACGATTTGCTCAAGACCAAGACCCTCATGTCCTTGGCTAAAAAAGGAAATTTGATCACCACGGTGGGCAGCAACCAAAGCAAGTCCCTGCTCGATTCATTGCATTATGTAACCTTTGATCAAAAGGCAGTGTTGAAGGACATCACCGATTGGCCACAACGGGGAAACAACCTGGCAGGTCCTGAGTACAAGGGCGAGGCAGATGAATTTGTTTTTTGCGAATACAACAGTGTTGTCAATGCCTATCATTACAAGTCCTTGTTGTTGATGGAACAATTTGCCATCCTGCTCCAAAAGAAAGCAGATCAGTCATTTTTCAAACAAAGGGCAGCCCAGGTAAAGCAGTCTTTTTCGGAAGTCTTCTTTGATAAAAAAACAGGCCTTGTCAGGGATGGCGACACAACCGATCATGCCTCTTTCCATGCCAATTTTTTTGCCTTGGATTTTGGGTTGCTGGATGAAAATCAGAAAGCCAAAGTCATTCCTTTTGTCATCAAAAAAGAAATGGCCTGCTCTGTGTATGGCTCGCAATTTCTGATGGACGCATTGTATGAAAATGGATTGGAACAAGAGGCACTTGCATTGCTCAATTCAAGAAAAGAAAGGGGATGGTACCACATGATTGAAGTGGGTGCAGGGATGACCATGGAAGCCTGGGATGGCAAGTTCAAACCCAACCTTGACTGGAACCATG
>CANHSD010000074.1 GCA_947463105.1 Chitinophagaceae bacterium | reverse complement strand
CCAACATATCTAATTACCACAACATCTCCTGCCTTTACTCTACCGTTTTGAATGCCTGCAATTAATTCTTGTTCTCCATCAAATACACGTGCAGGGCCTTCAAAAAACTCTCCTTCTTTACCACTGATTTTTGCCACACTTCCCTTTTCTGCAAGGTTTCCGTATAAAATCTGCAGATGCCCTGTTGTTTTGATTGGTGTTTGCAGCGGGTGAATGATTTTTTGATTCTCAAACTCAAGGTCGGGGACATCAGCTAAATTTTCTGCCACAGTTTTCCCCGTAACCGTTAAACAATCTCCATGGATGAATCCATGTTTTAACAAATATTTCATAACAACGGGTATACCGCCTATCTTATGTACATCCTCCATTAAATATTTTCCGCTGGGTTTTAAGTCAGCAATGACCGGCACCTTGTCGCTGATGCGCTGAATATCGTCTTGAGTCCATGGTATATCGATACTCCATGCCATGGCAATTAAATGCAGCACAGCATTGGTTGATCCACCCAAGCACATGATCAATGTTACCGCATTTTCAAATGCTTTGTACGTCATGATGTCTGAAGGCTTGATATCTTTTTCCAGCAGAATTTTAATGGCTTCCCCGGCACGCTTGCATTCCTGTTTTTTATCATCACTCAATGCTGGGTTGGATGATGAATAGGGCAAGCTCATTCCCAGTGCTTCGATTGCACTTGACATCGTATTGGCAGTGTACATCCCGCCACAAGCACCCGGTCCTGGGCAAGCATTCATGATAATGCCTTTGAAATCTGCCTCATCCAAATTGCCTGCAATTTTTTTACCCAGTGCTTCAAATGCTGATACAATGTTGAGTTCTTCTCCTTTGTAATGACCTGGTGCAATGGTGCCGCCGTACACCATGATGGAGGGTCGATTCAATCGTCCCATTGCAATGATAGAACCAGGCATGTTTTTATCGCAACCAGGTACTGCAATGATGCCATCATAATAATGCGCGCCACAAACGGCTTCAATACTATCAGCAATCAAATCGCGGCTCACCAGTGAATATCTCATTCCGTCCGTCCCATTGCTTATCCCGTCGCTTACGCCTATGGTGTTAAAGATTAACCCCACCATGTCATTTGCCCACACACTTTCTTTTACAATTTTTGCAAGGTCATTTAAATGCATGTTACAGGTGTTCCCATCATAACCCATGCTGCATACTCCAACCTGCGGTTTTTTCAAATCATCATCTGTTAAGCCGATGCCATACAACATGGCCTGTGCGGCAGGTTGTGTAGGGTCTTGCGTAATCGTTTTGCTGTACTTGTTCAATTCGCTCATGGTATTATTTTTCAATTAAATGATCGTTGATTTTCTGATGAGTATATTGGCTTTGTGGATGGCTTCATCCGTTTTGTTCATGATGCAATCGCTGACCAATTCTCCGATGGTTGAAGTGAAATAGAAATTCATCGGATCAATGTCTTTGGTAACAAATCCATTTTGGGTTGTCCACTCCACTGCATGCCTGATGGTGTTGGCCTCTTCTTTCATGCCAAGATGATCCAATAACATAGCTGCAGAGAGGATGGCCCCAACGGGATTGGCAATGTCTTTTCCTGCTGCTTGTGGATAGGAACCGTGGACTGGTTCAAACAAAGCAGTTCCAGTGCCAATCGATGCAGAGGGTAGCATACCAAGTGACCCGGCCAATACACTGGCTTCATCGCTCAAGATATCGCCAAACATATTTTCAGTGAGAACCACATCAAATTGTGAAGGGTTGATGATAAGCTGCATGGCTGCATTGTCAACATACATGCAATTCAATTCAACTTCAGGATATTCTGCCGCCATGGCGGTAACTGTTTTTCGCCAAAGCCTTGACGTTTCTAGTACATTGGACTTGTCTACCAGGGTTAATTTGCGCTTTCTCTGTTGTGCATGGCTGAAGGCAAGGTGGGAGATCCTTGTGATTTCATCCTTGTTGTAAATGCAAAGATCTGATGCCTCCGTTCCTGCTTCATTCAACTCCTTTTTTCCAAAATATATTCCACCGGTCAATTCTCTGTAGATGACGATGTCTACATGCTCCAGCAAGCTTGATTTTACCGGAGACAAATGGTAGAGAGAAGGATAGGTTGATACCGGCCTTATGTTGGCAAAAAGGCCAAGTTCTTTTCTGATTTTGAGCAAACCCTGTTCAGGCCTGACTTTAGCAGAAGGGTCAAGATCGTATTTGGGATGACCTACAGCTCCCACCAGGATGGCATCGGCTTGCTTGCAAAGGTCGATGGTTTCCTGCGGAAGTGGATCTCCTGTCTTGTCGATGGCATCTGCCCCCATCAAGGCGAAGCTGTAAGAGAATTGATGGCCAAACTTTTTTCCAATTGCATCAAGTGCACGAATGGCCTGGTTCGTAACCTCTGGTCCGATGCCATCTCCTGGTATAATTACAATATGTTTGTTGTCGCTCACTCTTGTTTATTTTTTTTCAAGGTATTGTATTGCCAGGGAATTGAGGTTTGAATCCTGCACTTCTTTGATGGTGTCTGCCAATTGCAGAAACTGGTCATACAAAAAGTCAATGTCGTTTCTGTTGAATTCATGTCCCAAATTCTTGAAGCGATAGGCCAGTGCTGATCTTCCACTCCTGGCGGTCAACACAATTTTTGAAGTTGCTGCACCCACTTCCTCGGGCCTCATGATCTCGTATGTTTGCGAATCTTTCAAAAAGCCATCCTGGTGGATGCCTGAAGAATGAGAAAATGCATTCGCACCCACAATGGCTTTGTTGGGTTGAACTGCCATGCGCATCGTTTCAGAAACCAATTGACTCAGCGGATTGAGTTGTGTTGCATCTACATTGGTATAGAGACCCATATGTGCATGTTGTTTTAATACCATCACTACTTCTTCCAAAGCAGTGTTTCCGGCACGTTCACCCAATCCATTGATGGTACACTCGATTTGTCTGGCACCATTCATGGCACCGGCGATTGAGTTGGCGGTGGCCATACCCAGGTCATTGTGGCAATGGCAGGAGAGGATAGCTTTGTCTACATTGGATACATTGTTTTTTAAGAAGGCTATTTTCTCGCCATACTGGGTTGGAAGGCAGTAGCCTGTGGTATCTGGGATATTCACCGTTGTTGCTCCTGCAGCAATTACCGCTTCTACAACCCTTGCAAGATATACATTGTCTGTACGGCCTGCATCCTCCGCGTAAAACTCAACATCATCTGTAAAATTCCTGGCCCATTTGACAGCCTGCACCGCCCGGATCAATATTTCCTCCCTGTTGCTGTTGAACTTGCTTCTGATATGTGAATCAGATGTGCCAATACCAGTATGTATTCTTCCCCTTTTGGCATGCTTCAGCGCCAGACCGGCCACTTCAATGTCTTTTTCCACTGCACGGGAAAGGCCACATACCGTCGCATTGGTGATGATTTTGGAAATTTCTGAGACCGACTCAAAGTCACCGGGGCTGGAGATGGGGAAACCTGCTTCAATGATGTCTACACCCAGTGCTTCCAAAGCAAGCGCCAGTTCAATTTTTTCCTTTGTATTGAGTTTACAACCTGGCACCTGTTCGCCATCACGCAATGTGGTATCGAAGATGAAAATTTTTTGATCTGTCATGTTTTTCTTTTTGCCATTTTACCCCATTTTGTGTGGGTTTAACTGACATAGATAACAAGGTAAAGCATTCATTTTTTCTTTTTTACCCAAAATGCTTCGTAATTTACGCTGTGTAAACGCCATGGATTTTGCTGAAATGCATATCAGGCAAGGATTTTACTGAAAGACATTTACGATGCCTAACCGGTCTGCCGACGAACTCTTTTTGCTCATCAAGACCCTTGAAAAAGGGGAAAAGCGTAATTTTAAACTATATGTTGGAAGGAATGCAGCCACCGATGACCTTAAAATAATTACCCTTTTTGATGCCATTGATAAGGCAGATGTCTATGATGAGGAATGGATACTCAAACGGAATCCTACCATACAAAAACAGCAGCTATCCAACCTCAAGGCCCATCTTTACAAGCAGATCCTGGCCAGCCTGCGCCTGATCAGAAATGAACAGTCTGTTGACATGCAACTTCATGAGCAGCTCGATTATGCCCGGATGCTTTACAACAAGGGCCTATACCACCAGAGCCTTAAAATGCTCCAAAAAACCAAGGACCTGGCAAAACAGTATCACCAGATGACATTCTGGTTGCAGGCACTGTTTTTTGAAAAGAAGATTGAAACACTCCACATCACCCGCAGCTTCGAAGACAGGGCGGAGGTCTTGACCCAGGAAGTGGAAGATTTGAACGACAGGTTGGCCATGGTGGGCAAACTCAGCAGTTTGGCATTGCAGCTATATGGTTGGTACATTAAAAATGGCCATATCCGTGATGAAAAAGATGAAGCGGCCATCAGACAGTTTTTTTTGGAAAGAATGCCGGAAAGGGCAGGGGAGTATCCCGGATTTTATGAGAAACTTTATTTTTTCCAAAGCCATGCCTGGTTTGGCTTTATCCTTCAGGACTTCCTGACATACTATAAAAACTGCCAGCGCTGGGTAGATCTTTTCGAGAAGGAACCCCAGATGATGAAAGTTGAACCACAACATTTCATCAAGGGGATGCACAACCTGCTCAATGCTCATTTCATGTTGCGCAATGACAGAAAATTTGGCCAGGACATCAAACGATTTGAAGATTTTTATGCATCTAAGGAAGGCCAGGCCAGCATCAATTCAAGGGTCCAGGGATTTGTATATCTCTATCTTGCCAAAATCAACATGCATTTTTTGGATGGCAGCTTTTCTGAAGGATTGAACCTTTTGCCAGCAATTGAGGAAAAGTTGGTAGAATTTGAAATGCAGCTTGACCGACACCGCACATTCATTTTTTATTACAAATTTGCATGCCTCTATTTCGGATGTGGTGATTATGACAATACCATTGTTTACCTGAACAAAATCATCCATTGGAAAGCGGATCTGCGCACTGACTTACAATGTTATGCCCGTCTGCTGCACTTGATTGCCCATTACGAACTGGGAAATGACGTTATCCTGGAAAGTCAGGTGAGGTCTGTCTACCGGTTCATGTCCAAAATGAAAAACCTCAGTGTCGTTGAAAATGAGATTTTTGCCTTTCTGCGCAGTGCATTTGCCCTCAATAAGGCTGCATTGAAACAAGGATTTCTGGCCCTTTTTGAGAAACTGAAGCGGGTAGAGGGGAGTCCAATGGAAAGCCGGTCCTTTATGTACCTTGATATTCTCTCGTGGCTGGAAAGTAAAATCAAGAACGTGCCCGTGCAGGAGGTGATCTCCTCGCATTTCAGGATCAGGGCTGCCTCGTTGACGAACAGTTAAAAAACACCTTTTTCAAAAGAAAATTATTGTTATTTCGGCTGTTTTGAGTACTTTTGCCATCCTTAAATTTGGCATGCCCCTATTTTTTTCTAACCTGTTTGTTCATAAATTATTGACTTTCAATAATATTTGACTGGCTGTATACAGCCGGACAGGGAAGCTATAGCGGTACTAGAACATTGTAAAACAGATATCTTATTATGGCTATCAAAAGAGACAATCGCCCAAAATCTTCTTTTTCAAAGATTACCATCAGTATTGCGTCCCCGGATTCCATCCTGGACAGGTCTTTTGGTGAAGTGTTGAAACCAGAGACCATCAACTACAGAACCTATAAGCCTGAGCGTGATGGGTTGTTCTGTGAAAAGATTTTTGGTCCAGTCAAAGACTACGAATGTGCTTGTGGAAAGTACAAGAGGATCCGTTACAAGGGTATTGTTTGTGACCGTTGTGGTGTAGAGGTAACCGAAAAGAAGGTACGCCGCGAGCGCATGGGACATATCAAGCTTGTTGTTCCTGTAGTCCACATTTGGTACTTCAAGAGCCTTCCAAACAAGATTGGATACTTGTTGGGCATCAGCTCTAAGAAGCTGGAAAGCATCATTTATTACGAGCGTTTCGTAGTGATACAGCCTGGTATCATGGAAGACAAGGGCAAAAAGCAGGGAGACCTGCTCACAGAAGAGGAATACCTCGACCTGTTGGATACCTTGCCTAAAGAAAACCAATACCTGCCAGACGAAGACCCCAACAAGTTCATCGCCAAAATGGGCGCTGAAGCCGTGCATGATCTTCTCTTGAGAATCGACCTTGATTCATTGAGCTATACCCTCAGGAATTCTGCTGCAACAGAAACTTCACAACAGCGTAAAGCTGATGCATTGAAGCGTCTGAGTGTGGTAGAGTCTTTCCGTGATGCCAATTCAAGAATCGTGAACCGTCCTGAATGGATGGTTATGCAATATATTCCTGTCATCCCACCAGAACTCAGACCATTGGTTCCTTTGGATGGTGGCCGTTTTGCCTCATCTGACCTGAATGATCTTTACCGCAGGGTGATCATCAGGAACAACCGCCTCAAGCGTTTGCTCGAGATCAAGGCGCCTGAGGTTATCTTGAGGAATGAAAAAAGGATGTTGCAAGAGGCGATTGACTCTTTGTTTGACAACAGCCGTAAGTCCAATGCTGTAAAGGCAGAAGGCGGACGTGCATTGAAGTCGCTCAGTGACGTATTGAAAGGAAAGCAGGGTCGTTTCCGTCAGAACCTTTTGGGTAAGCGTGTTGACTATTCTGGTCGTTCTGTTATCGTTGTAGGGCCTGAGTTGAAGCTCCATGAGTGCGGTCTTCCCAAAGACATGGCAGCGGAGTTGTTCAAGCCATTTATCATCAGAAAGCTTATTGAAAGGGGTATCGTAAAAACCGTTAAGTCAGCCCGCAAGCTGGTTGACCGCAAGGAAGCGATTGTTTGGGATATCCTTGAAAATATATTGAAAGGGCACCCAATCATGCTGAACCGTGCCCCAACGCTGCACCGTTTGTCAATCCAGGCCTTCCAGCCTAAATTGGTAGAAGGAAAGGCTATACAGCTTCACCCGCTGGTTTGTTCTTCTTTCAACGCTGACTTTGACGGTGACCAGATGGCGGTACACGTACCACTCAGCCACGCTGCCGTACTTGAAGCACAGCTTTTGATGCTTGCATCACACAATATCCTCAACCCACAAAACGGTACTCCGATCACCCTTCCTTCTCAGGACATGGTGCTAGGGTTGTATTATATCACCAAAGGCAAGCGCAATACAGATGTTGATGTGGTAAAAGGAGAGGGAATGCGTTTTTACAGTGCTGAGGAAGTGATCATTGCCTACAATGAAGGCAAGGTTGACCTGCATGCCTACATCAAGGTGAAAACCAATGTAAGGAACGAAGCGGGTATCCTGGAGTTCAAACTCCTTGAAACAACCGTAGGTCGTGTCCTTTTCAACCAATCCGTTCCAAGTGAAGTTGGTTTTGTAAATGCATTGCTCACCAAAAAGAGCCTTCGCGAAATCATTGGTAACATCATCAAGATCACCAATGTACCTACAACTGCCAAATTCCTCGATGCCATCAAGGAACTCGGTTTCCGCATGGCCTTCAGGGGTGGATTGTCATTCAACATACAAGACCTTGTGTTGGATGTGCCTAAAGAGGCGATGATTGACCAGGCTTCCGGAGAGGTCCAGGAAGTATGGGACAATTATAATATGGGATTGATCACCAACAACGAACGCTACAACCAGATCATTGACATTTGGTCAAGGGTCGATACAAAAGTTACCGAAACACTCATCCGTGCGATGGCAACCGATAAGCAGGGCTTCAACTCTGTTTACATGATGCTTGACTCCGGAGCGAGGGGTAGCAAACAGCAGGTTAAGCAGCTTGCCGGTATTCGTGGACTCATGGCCAAGCCGCGTAAAAGTGGATCATCGGGTTCTGAGATCATCGAGAATCCAATCCTTTCCAACTTCAAAGATGGCTTGAGTGTACTCGAATACTTCATCTCTACGCACGGTGCCCGTAAGGGTCTTGCGGATACGGCCCTTAAAACGGCTGATGCCGGTTACCTGACCCGTCGTCTTGTAGACGTTGCACAAGATGTAATCATCACAGAAGAAGATTGCGGAACATTGAGGGGTATTGCTACCAGTGCATTGAAGGACAACGAGGACATCGTTGAACCATTGTACGACAGGATCCTTGGTAGGACTTCACTTCACAACGTGTACGATCTTCAAACTGATGAGCTCCTGGTTGGTGCCGGTCAGAAGATTGATGAAGATACCGCCAAGAAAATTGAAGATTCTGGCATTGAGACCATTGAAATACGTTCAGTACTTACTTGCGAGAGCAAGCGTGGATGCTGCGTGAAATGTTATGGTCTTAACCTCGCTACAGGAAATATTGCCCAGCGTGGTGATGCAGTCGGTATTATCGCTGCACAATCCATCGGTGAACCAGGTACTCAGCTTACCCTCCGTACCTTCCACGTGGGTGGTGTTGCGGGATCTGCTTCAGTTGAATCACACCTCATTGCCAAATTTGATGGTGAAGTGCAGTTTGACGGACTCCGTACCGTCAAGGCCAAGAACAACGAAGGAAAAGATATCCAGATTGTTATCGGTCGTACCGCTGAAATGAGGATCATGGACGTGAAGAACGACCGCGTAATGATCACCAACAACGTTCCTTATGGTTCCGTACTTGCTATTGCTGATGGCAAGAAAGTGGCCAAGGGAGATATCATCTGCACATGGGATCCGTTCAACAACGTTATTGTTGCTGAAATCGCAGGTCAGATTGCCTTCGACAATGTTATCGATGGCGTTACTTACCGCGAAGAAGCCGATGAGCAAACTGGACACAGGGAGAAAGTGGTTATTGAGTCCAAAGACAAAACACGAATTCCTTCACTCAAAGTATTGGGTAAGGACGAGAAAACATACAACCTTCCCGTTGGATCACATATCGTGATCGAAGAGGGAGATCAGGTAACTGCCGGTCAGGTACTGGTGAAGATTCCAAGGGTACTCGGCAAGCTGAGGGATATCACTGGAGGTCTTCCAAGGGTAACTGAACTTTTTGAAGCAAGGAACCCAGGAAATCCTGCTGTTGTTTCAGAAATTGATGGTGTGGTTAGTTTCGGAGCCATCAAGCGTGGTAACCGCGAGATCACAGTGGAAGCGAAAGATGGTATTGTTAAAAAATACCTTGTAACCCTTACACGCCAGATTCTTGTTCAGGATGGCGACTTTGTAAAAGCAGGTACGCCAATGTCTGACGGACAGGTTGCGCCTGGAGATATCCTCTCTATCAAAGGACCATTTGCAGTACAGGAGTATGTGGTGAATGAGATCCAGGAGGTTTATCGTCTGCAGGGTGTTAAAATCAACGATAAACACGTTGAGGTTATCGTTCGCCAAATGATGAGGAAAGTTGAAATTGTTGATCCGGGTGATACACGATTCCTTGAAGGAGATCTTGAAGACCGCTTTGACTTCAACATCGAGAACGATTGGATTTACGACAAGAAAGTTGTGGTTGATCCAGGCAATTCAGATGTCCTGAAAGCCGGTCAGATTGCCAGCTTGCGCGAAATCAGGGAAGAAAATTCCATCCTTCGCAGGGCTGACAAGAAGATTGTTGAATTCCGCGATGCAGAAGCTGCCACTTCAAGGCCTGTGCTTCTCGGTATCACCAAGGCTTCTCTTGGAACCCAAAGCTGGATCTCTGCAGCTTCATTCCAGGAAACCACCAAGGTGCTTTCATCTGCCGCCATCCAAGGTAAAGTTGATGACATGCTTGGACTCAAAGAAAACGTTATCACAGGTCACCATATCCCAGCTGGTACTGGCTTGAGGGATTATGAGAACATCTTGGTAGGAAGCAAGGAGGAATATGAACTCCTGCAGACGACACGAGAAGTGATGAGCTTTGATGAGGAAGAATAAAACACTCAAAGGGAGCAGGTAACTGCTCCCTTTTCATATTGTACTATTAAATAAAACCAATGAACCAAAAACTGATCAACATTATCCTCGGCGCAGGTATTGCCGTAATGCTATTTTTACATTTGAAAAATAGCGGCAGTACTACAGGGTCATCTTCCGTAAAATCGGATTCTGCAATGGCCCTCAAATTGGCCTACGTGGATCTTGATAGTATTCAAGAGAAATATGTTTTCTATAAGGAGAAAATGCTGGAATTTGAAAAGAAAAAAGAATCTGCTGACAGGGATTTGAACAACGCTTTTCAAAAAATAGAGGCGGAAAAAAATGCATTTGCACAACGAGGCAATTCAATTACACAAGCAGAATACGAAAACTTTCAAAGGGCATACCAGGGTAAAATGCAAAACCTTGACCAACAAAAGCAGTTGCTTGAAAACAGCATCGCTGCTGAGGGTGCCAAAACCATGGAAGACCTGAAAAAAAGGATCAATGATTTTCTTGTTGAATACAACAAGAAACAGGCCTATAGTTATATTTTCTCTTATTCCGCTGCACTCAACATCCTGTTCTACAAGGATCCTGCACAAGACATCACCAATGAAGTTGTTGCCGGGCTTAATGCGGCGTATAATAAATCTGGCGATAAAAAATAATAATAGCATTGAATTTCATACCTTAAATCCCGGTTAATTAACCGGGATTTTTATTATCAAACCAACGAAATGTCACAGCAAAACGAATTCAAACCAAGCCTGGGGCTGCTGGATGCAACAATGGTTGTAGCAGGTTCAATGATAGGATCAGGAATTTTCATTGTAGGAGCAGATATCACCCGAAATGTGGGCAGTGCAGGATGGGGTATCGCCGTATGGCTGATTACAGGCATCATGACCATCATTGCCGCCACCAGTTATGGTGAACTCAGTTCCATGTACCCCAAGGCAGGCGGGCAATATGTATACCTCAAGGAAGCCTATAATCCGCTGGTTGGATTTCTCTATGGCTGGAGTTTTTTTGCAGTCATTCAAACAGGAACCATTGCCGCTGTAGGAGTGGCTTTTGCAAAATTTGCAGGTTATTTTTTTCCGGCATTGAACATGCAGGAACAAAATATACTTTTCACACTGGGGTCTGTCAAAATATATCCCGCACAGCTGGTCTCGATTGCCGTGGTTGTTTTGTTGACACAGATCAATACGCGCGGTGTCAAAGAAGGTAAAATCATCCAAACAACCTTTACTGTTTCCAAATTGCTTGCACTGTTCGGACTCATCCTTTGTGGTTTCCTTTTTGTTGACCATAGCCATTGGGCAGAGAACTGGGCGACAGGCATGAATTCCCAAAAGGCTTTGATTGCCAATGACGGGTCCATCACCTGGGAGGCCATTGGTGGCATCACTTTATTGGGTGCGATTGCAGCTTCAATGGTGGGCTCTATTTTCAGCAGTGACTCTTGGAACAATGTAACCTTCATTGCTGGTGAAATCAAGAACCCCAAGCGCAACATAGGGCTTAGCCTTTTTCTCGGAACGCTGATTGTAACCATCATCTACATCGCAGCCAACCTGATGTACCTGAATGTCTTGCCGATGGCTCAGATTGCCAAACCCGAAGAGGATAGGCTTGCCGTAGCCGCAGCAAGTGTCATCTTTGGATCTGCAGGCAGGGCCATCATCGCAGTCTTGATCATGGTGTCCACATTCGGTTGTATCAATGGTCTTGTTATGGCAGGTGCCAGGGTTTATTATACCATGGCCCAGGACGGTTTGTTTTTCAAGCAAGCGGCAACGTTGAACAAGAATGCTGTTCCGCAATGGGCCCTTTGGAGCCAGGCGGTTGTTGCTGCGCTCCTTTGTCTCAGTGGCCGTTATGGTGAACTGTTGGACATGGTTTCTTTTGTGGTGGTCATTTTTTACGTACTGACCATCATTGGCATTTTTATCTTGAGAAAGAAAAAGCCAGAGCTGGAAAGACCTTATAAAGCCTTCGGTTATCCCGTTCTTCCATTGATCTATG
>CANHSD010000073.1 GCA_947463105.1 Chitinophagaceae bacterium | reverse complement strand
TCATGGCCACGAGTACATCACAAAGATCACCAGGGGTATAGATGGCATCGCTTGAAAAACGAAGCTGGTAGCCACTCACACCAGGAATGGTACCTTGTGGCGCACGGATTTCAGCCGGAAAGTCCGGAAATGTAGCAAGGTCGATGCCCATCAAGGCGGTATTGTTGGTAAACTGGCTTCCGGTCAGCTGCATTCCGTCTCCACTGTCCCCTGCAAATTTGATGACGATATCACTGAGGAGTTCTTCTTTTCTTTGGGTCATGTTAAATGTTTGTCGCCAAAACCTTTTTTTGGGTCATGCTTTGGCTGATTCAACTGAAATTAATTAATTTACATTACAAATTTACCCATTATGGCGCTTTTCAATTCAAGTAATCCTACACTTTCAGAAAAATCTTTCAATAGGTCAATGGCTGCCCCTGGATCTGGTATCATGTCTTTCCGCGGCACCCTCAATAAGTTTGGTTTTCTTTTCCTCATGGTCATGGCAACTGCCTTCTATGTATGGAATGAAGCCAGCGTAGGCAACAGCATTCAGGGATACCTGATGGGTGGTGCCATTGGTGGGCTGGTTATCGCATTGATCCTGATGTTCAAGCAACAATGGGCCCAATACCTTGCTCCTGCCTACGCACTGCTGGAAGGCCTGGTTGTGGGCGGCATCTCAGCCATTTACAGCAATGCATTCAGCAAGGTGGCACCTGGAATCGTCACGCAAGCTGTGGTGCTCACCTTTGGCACTGCCATTGCGATGTACTTGCTCTATACTTTCAGGATCATCAAGGTAACGGAAAGGTTCAGGTCGATCATGTTTGCAGCCATTGGCGGTATTGCACTCTTTTATCTCATCACCTGGATTCTTTCCATGTTCAATGTAAACATTGATGGCCTTCACAACGGAAGCCTGTTGAGCATCGGTATTTCTATCGCCATCACGGCCATTGCGGCACTGAGCCTTTTGTTGGACTTTGACAGGATTGAGCAGGGCGCTGCCATGGGTGCACCCAAGCACATGGAATGGTTCTGTGCCTTTGGTTTGCTGGTAACCATGGTATGGTTGTATGTTGAAATTCTTCGTTTGTTGGGCAATCTTTATGGTCGCCGCGACTAAGCTTAAATGATATTCAAAAAGAAAGCCGGTCTCATGTGAGCCGGCTTTTCTATT
This sequence comes from Chitinophagaceae bacterium, assembly GCA_947463105.1. Classification (GTDB taxonomy): domain Bacteria; phylum Bacteroidota; class Bacteroidia; order Chitinophagales; family Chitinophagaceae; genus Pollutibacter. Next base: position 10,725 of record CANHSD010000073.1, on the reverse strand, counting down.
ATGATCTATTGTCTGTTGTTGAATGACTGGAGTACTATTTAGTATCCATCTCCATCCAGCATGTTCCCCAGTCCTCCAAGGATACTTCCTTCCTCTCTTCTGTTGGTCGTGCCATAGGACAGGACCCTGCTGGCAAGTCTGCTGATGGGAAGTGTTTGGATCCATACCTTTCCTGGTCCGCGGAGTGTTGCAAAGAAGAGGCCTTCTCCACCAAATATGCTGTTCTTGATACCCCCTACAAACTGGATATCATAATCAACTGTCTGTGTGAAGGCCACCACACAACCTGTATCGATTTTCAATACTTCGCCGGGGGTGAGGTAACGTTCAAATACATGTCCTCCTGCGTGAACAAAGGCCATGCCATCACCTTCCAGTTTCTGCATGATGAATCCTTCCCCGCCAAATAAACCGGTGCCCAGTTTTCTTTGGAAGGCAATGCCAACGTTCACCCCTTTTGCCGCACACAAAAATGAGTCCTTCTGGCAAATGATCCTGCCATCCAGTTGTTGCAGGTCCAGTGGAATGATTTTTCCTGGATAGGGGGATGCAAAAGATACCCTTTTTTTACCGTGTGCCATGTTGGTGAACGCGGTCATGAAAAGGCTTTCACCGGTAAGCAGTCGCTTTCCTGCAGAAAACAATTTCCCGAGAACGCCCTTGTCTTGCCCAGATCCGTCACCAAATATGGTTTGCATCTGAACTCCATCATCCATCATCATGAAGCTTCCCGCTTCTGCGATGGCTGTTTCGTTGGGGTCTAATTCCACCTCCACATACTGCATTTCTTCACCAATGATCCTGTAGTCGATTTCGTGGTTCGATCTTGTGCTGTATTGTTCCATTGTTTTGGTTTAATATTTACAATAGGCACTAGACGATGGACGCTTGCAATAGGTTGCATGTGCAACGCATTATTTCGTCCATCATCCAGTGCCTGGTATAATTTATTTTTTCAACTTGCCATTCCAAACAGGTTTGCCCTGGATTCTCCTTACAAGGTAAACAATACCGGTAAAGAGGAAGAATATGGGGCCCAGCAATCCAAGGATAGAGATCCACTTTCCCTTGAAGAATTTGGTCATCGGCCTTTTCAACCGCTCAGCAATGAGGTACATGGCTGGTACGATAAGCAGCGTCATAAAGAAGGCAAACAACAATCCCCAAATGATGGTGAGTGACAAGGGCTTCCAGAATACAGCGTTGTCACCTCCAAAGAAAATATGTGGATTCAAATCAGTGAACAGGGTAACGAAGTTGATGTTGAAACCTACCGCAAGTGGAATCAGGGCAAGGATGGCAGCAAGCGCGGTAAGCAATACCGGTACAATCCTTGTTTTTCCAGCTTCAATGACGGCTTCCCTTGTCTTCATGCCCCTGCCCCTCAACTCGTCAGCAAATTCTATCACAAGAATACCATTCTTCACCACAATGCCGGATAGCCCCACAATACCGATACCTGTGGTTACCACGGCAAAGGTGGACTCTGTAATGGCGTAGCCCAGTAACACACCAATCAAGCTGAAAAATATTTCAGAAAGCACGATCATGGTTCTGCTATAAGAGTTGAACTGCAAGATGAGGATCAGCAGAATCAGTCCTATGGCAGTAAACATGGCTGTTCTAAGGAAGTTGGCTGTCTCGGCCAATTGCTCCCCTTCGCCTGTTTGAGCAATGGATACGCCCTCGGCTTTTGACTTGAACGCATCGATATGTTTCAAGATTTCCTCATTTACTGCCTGGGGTGTATAGCCCTGAGAAGTCAATACATTCGAGAAGATGGTGATCACACGTTTCTGGTCCTTTCTTTTGATGCTGCCATAGGTATTGCTGAGGTCTGCTTTAACAACAGAACTGATGGGCACCTGTTTGATCTGACCATTGGTGAAATCGCGGTAGGTGATGCGCATGTTCAGGAGTTCAGACAATGATTTCCTTTGTGAAGCATTGTTGCGGATGATGATATTGTATTCCTCTTCACCAATCTTCAACTTTGAAATTTCCTTACCGAAAAGGGCTGTACGGATTTCCAAACCGATTTGACCGGTTGAGATGCCCTGCATTAAAGCCCTTTCCCTGTCGATGGAAATGCCAATCTCTGGGTTGGAGAAGTCTACATCAATTTTCAATTCTTCAACACCTGGTATGTTTTTGTCGCTGAGGTAGTTCCTGAGGTTGATGGCCGTGCTGGTAAGGTCTTCGAAATTATCACCCGAAACCTCAATGTTGATGGGGGATTGTGTGGGAGGGCCATTGCTTTCCTGGTTGACGCTTATTTCTGCGGAAGGAATGTTCTTCACGACCAGGCGGATGGAGTCAAGGTACTGCTTCGTGCCAGCACCATCCCTTTCTTCAAAAGGAACAAAATTGACCTGGATCCGGCCAAGCTCTGGCCTGGTGCTCCTGTCTCCACTGTTGGGATCACTGGCACCAACAGCCACATTGGCAATCACACTTTCGACCAAAGGATTTTCTTTTCCATTCTCCATGCCCAACACCTTGTTGATCCTGCCTTCCAACAGTTTTGTGACAGAATCCGTATAGGTTACTTCTGTGCCAGCGGGCAGCTTGAGGTAAACATAGATGGTATTGGGATCGCCCTGCGGGAAAAGCACAATAGGAACATTTCTCATTCCAAAGAATACAAAGGAGAAGATGAGCAATGCAAAGGTTCCAATCAACATTTTAACTGGTCTCCATCCCTGTGTGGTCCACTGAAGGAGTTTTTCGTATTGGTTCATCATGGCTGGCAGCCATTTCTCCTGGAAGGTTTTGATGGCATCCGTGAGCACATAAGCATTGAGTAACATCAGGCCGCCAAAGAACACAAGCATGTTGCCAATGAAACGATAAGAGGCCTGGTCGTTGCCATATCCCACGAGGTCAAACAGAATACCTACAATGATAAAAATGAGGAACAATGGATTTTTGAAAACAGTAGATTTCTTTTTCTTTTCGTGGTCTTCGTGTGCCATGAAATCTACGGCAAAAACAGGGTTCATGATGTAGGCTACAATCAATGATGCTGTCAATGTGAAGATCAACATCGTGGGCAGGTAAATCATGAATTTACCAATGATGCCTGGCCAGAAAAGCAGCGGAATGAAAGGGGCAAGGGTGGTCAGGGTTCCGGCCAATACCGGAATGAAAACCTCGCCTGCAGCGAATCTTGCCGCATCCTTCGCACTGATTTTCCCCTTTCCTTGTGAGAAAATCCTGTGGGTATTTTCAATCACCACAATGGCATCATCCACCACAATTCCGAGTCCAAAAAGCAGGGCAAACAGTACAATGAAATTGAGTGTAACGCTGGATCCTACAATAAACTCTGCACTTGGCAGGAGGATGAAGGCAAGGAACATGCTCAGGGGAACCGAGAGGGCTACAAAGAATGAGTTGGTTACGCCCATGAAGAACATGAGGATGATCATCACCAGCACAAAGCCAATGACGATGGAGTTCACCAGTTCATCAAAGGCGGCTGAAGCCTTGATGCTCAGGTCTCCTGTGATATTGATGTTGAGGTCTTTGGGAAATTCATCCGCCTTCAATTGCTTTACAATGCCATTGATTTTTTCTGAAGCATTGATCAGGTTCTCTCCGGAACGCTTGATGATGCTCAGCGTTACAACGTTCTTCCCATTCAATCGGGCATAACTTTCTCTTTCCTTGACAGTGTCGGTGATGTTGGCAAAATCACGCAGGTAAAGTGGTGCGCCATACACGTTTTTTACAATCACGTTGTTGAGGTCCAGTGAAGACCTAAACTGTCCATTCACACGGAGTGTACGTTTCTGTTCTCCCACTGCCAGCAAGCCACCAGAGATATCGCTGTTCTCGCGCTGAATGGCCTGTTCCACATCGGTGAATCCGACTTTTGCCACCTCCATTTTGAAGCGGTCTACATTGATTTGGATTTCCCTTTCCGGGGCACCCACAACATCCACCCTGCTGATCTCAGACAATTCTTCAATCTTGTCTTTCAGTTGCTCTGCAAACTCGGCGAGCTTTATCCCATCATAATCACCGCTTACATTGACTGCCATGATAGGCAATTCAGAAAGACTGATTTCTTGAACCACAGGTTCCTGGGTGAGGTCATTTGGAAGGTCTTTTTTGGCCTTGTCAACAGCATCCCTCATCTTCTGTAAGGCAACATCTGTTTTTACGGATGTGCTGAACTCCACAATGATGGCCGAGAAATCCTGCAATGAGTTGGATGTGATCTTGTTGATTTTTACGCCGGTGATGCCTTTGAGTTGTTTCTCAATGGGCCTTGTTACCAGGCTTTCAATTTCTTTAGGGGAGTTTCCTACATAAACAGTTTGGACGTAAATATTGGGAATGACCACATCCGGAAACTGTTCTTTCGGGAAAGAAACAAACAGCCCGATTCCCCAAAGAGAGATGATAAGGGTGATCAGGTAGACTGCCGTTTTGTTGTTGATGGCCCAATCTGTTGGCTTGAATGTTTTTACATTCTTGAGCAGGTTGGAAATCGAATTATTTTTGGAGGAGTTGTCCATGCTTATGGTTTATGCTTGCTTGGAAAATGAGATCAGTTTGTTGCGGTTGAAATCAGCTGACCATCATACAGTCCCTGAAACCCTTTGGTGATGAGCTTGTCGCCCTTGTTCAGGCCTGAGTTTACCTCAATCAATTCATCATAGAATTCACCAATGGTAACCATTTTTTTCCTTGCCAGGTTCTTTCCGTTTTCCAGCGAAAGGATGTAAACATATTTGCCTTTCTCATCTGTTTGAACCGTTTCAACTGGAACAACGATGGCATCTTTTGCTGCATGATCAAGGATTTTCACCACCGCAACCTGGTTGGGTTTGATGTTGGCCTTGCCAGGCATCTTGCTCTCAGCTATAAAGCTTCTTGAGGTGGCATTGATGGTTTCACTGATCAGGCTGATGGTTGAGTTGAATGTTTCATTCAGGTCTGGTACTGAGATGATCACTGGCATTCCTTTTCTGACCCTTACAACATAGTTTTCCGGTACTTCAACCACAGCCTTCATGGCACTTGGATTGACAATGGTGATGCCCGCCATCGGAGAGCCCACAAAGGTTTCACCTATTCGGATGCTCACCGTCTCAACCACACCAGATACCTGTGCATTGACCGAGGTCGTTCCCAGTTGCTCCTTTACAAGGGAGAGCTGTTTTTCAAGCCCTTCCACATTGTTCTTGGCTGAAAGGAATTGCACTTCTGTGCCAATTCCTTCTTTCCAAAGATTTTCCTGGCGGGTGAAAATATTTTTAGCGAAAGAAAGCTGGCTTTCCACCTGTTTGATGTTTTCCTGAATGATGCCATCTTCCAGCTTCATCAGCAGTTGGCCTGCCTTCACATTGTCTCCTTGTTTTACGTAAATGGCTTTCACCTGGCCCCCCATTCCTCTAGGTGTAACGTAGTAAAGATTCTCTGTGGTGATCTTGCCCTGTAAGTCAATATAGTGGGCAAAGTCCTGGGTGATCAATGCAGTCACTTCCACCAGTTTTGTTTTTTCTTCAACAGTTGCGCCAGACATTTTCTGGATTTCTGTTTCCAACGTACCTATTTTGGCAATGATGTCATCACGCTCTTTGGTGAGCTTTTCCAACTCCGCTTTTTTGGCAGCCACATCCTTGTTCTCTTCCTTGTTTCCTGAGCAGGCTGCCAGTGAAAACAGCATGCAGATCATCAAAAACTTTTTCATATTCTGATTTTTTATTCTTTTGTTGTTATAGTTTACCAAGGGCCCTGTTGTAAGAAATCCTTGCGTTGATGGCATCGTAAAGGGATTGGAAATAGTTGGATTGTGCCGTCTCAAGTTCAGATGCTGTTTGCAGTAATTCAAAACTAGATCCCAGGCCTTGCTCATATTTTTTCTTGGTGGTATTGTAAACCTTTTCAGCCAGCACCACATTCTTGTCTTGCATGTCCAGAGAAGACAAGGCATTTTTGAACAAGATGGATGAAGCCTTCAATTGCAGGTCAATTGCCTTTTGTACATTGGCAATGGTATTGTTGGTCTTTTGAAGATTAAGGTTGGCTTGCTTGATTCGTTGTGCTTTTTGGCCTGCATCAAAAATAGGAACACTCATGTTGATGCCCCACAGGGATGTTGTGAACCATTTGTCATTAAAATTGAACAGATTGAATTTTTGCCCCAGGGCATTTTTGCTATAGCTGTAATAGGTGGCAATGGTAGGGATGTAGGAAAGTTTGTTTCTTTTTACATCAAGGCCTTGCAAATCCTTTACAACATTGAGCAGTTGAATTTCTTTTCTGTCGTTGTAATTGAAGTTGGACAACTCAAGCAGGTCTTTTTTGACAAGGTCAACGGAAAGGGTATCGCTCAATTCAAGGAAATCTGCCTGATCAATGGACAGGGAAAACTTGAGGGAGGCATACCCAATTTCAATGAGTTTTTCAATTTGGGTGGATGTGGTGCTCAGGTTGTTCAGCGTTACCTGCGTTTTGTCTATGTCCAGGTGTTCTGCAAATCCGTTCTTGTAGAGTTTTTCCTGATCGCTTTTCAGCTTATCAAGCCTTTTGATGCTGGCATCCAGGTATTTTTTTCTTTTTTCCGCAATCAGCACACTGTAATAAGCCCTTGCAACATTGCTCTTGATGGAGTCTTCCATTACTTTGATGTTGGCATCCGTGAAATCAATCGCTTTTTTTCTTGCCTTCAGCGCGATAAAAAGATCCGGTTGGAAGAGCAACTGTTGAAATTGTAGACCAGCCGACGATTGCCAAGGCACACCAAACTGTGCAGGAAAATACTGTGTAGGATTGTTGGGTTTAGAGATCGGGCTGCCTGCACCATTCCGAACGCCATTGTCTGTCAGCACTTGGTATACAGAAGGTGAAACGAAATCAGGCAACAAGGTTACAGGAATCTTGAAGAAATGTTGTGATTGAACAGCGCCACTTACCTGTGGCATGGTTTGTGCAGTATACTCCTTGTTTTTTGCCAACTGCAATTCCCTGTCAATTTGTAAATTTTTAATTTCTGTCACATTCTTGAGTGCAAGCTCAGCAGCCTGGTTGACTGATAGCTTGTATTTCTGTTGTGCATCTGCTGTACCAAAAAATAGTACAGTGGATGAAAAAATAATAAAGCCCCAACGGTTCATGTTCATTTTTTTATTGTGCATGGATTGTGTTCTTTTTTGCCTTGTATTGTTCAATGAGTTTGAATCCGGCTGCTGTAGCCAGCCCGTATAGAAAGTTTTCAATCATGATGATGGTTACCTCCGCCAAATTGTACTTTGCAGGAGGGAAGGCTTCCATGTTGAAGGCCAGCATCATGGATTCCAGCCTGAATTTTGCCAGGATATCTATTTTGATGTCTTGCCTGAAATTCCCTTCGCTGACCCCTCTTTTCAAATTCGTTGAAATAAAATCCAACAGGAAGATGTTCTTGTGTTCCATGAATCTGGCAAAGGCCTGGCCATGGAATTTGTGCATGTCAAACAATACCATCGGGTTCATGTTCCTGAAATGTTGCATGACCATTTCCATGGTCTTGAAAATTTCCTCTACCGCATTTTCTGCAGTATTGGCACAGGCATGGCATTCATCCTGCATCCTCTTTGTTTCAAATGCTACGACCAGCTCCACCAGTTCATCCTTGTCCTCAAAATGTTGGTAAAGTGTTTTTTTGGATATGCCGATTTGGCCTGCGATATCATCCATCGACACAGACCGTATGCCGAGCCTGATAAAAAGCTCTCTGGCTTGTTCTATGATCCGTTCTTTTGCTTCCATATTTAATTTCGAGGCGCAAAACTATGAAAACTATTACCGAAAAAAAAGTTTCTGTTGAAAAAATGGATTTTAATGTTAAACGGCAATTATTCGGGGCAAATGACCAATTTTTGGTGTTTTTTCCTTCAAATTCAGTTGTTTTCATCCAATAATGCCTTTTTTTAGGGTGTATATTTGCTTAAAACCATCACAATGAAATCATTTCGGCCGGGCAGACTCTTGTATTTTTTCTTTCAGGGGTTGGTCATCCTGGCGCCAATTGTCATCACCGTTTGGGCGGTGCTTTCATTGTTTAACCTGATAGATGACATTCTCCCCAATCTCCTCCATGTCTTGTTCCCCGACCTGGTCAAGTTGAATCCGCAAGGCTACCCCGAAAAAATTCCTGGACTTGGCTTCCTGGTGGTGGTGATCATTGTTTTGTTGGTAGGGTATATTTCCTCATCATTCATTGTTTCTAAACTGGTTCAGCTCTTCGACAATATTTTGGAAAAGACCCCTGGGGTTAAGATCATCTATTCAACCGTAAAGGATTTTTTAGAAGCCTTCGCCGGAAACAAGAAAAAATTCAACAAACCGGTCCTGGTGTCCATAGAATCACCCGATGTGTGGAGGATAGGTTTCATCACGCAAACAGATCTGGCTGAATTTGGATTGAAGGAGCATGTTGCCGTTTATATCCCACATTCCTATGCATTTTCTGGCATCACCTACCTGGTAAAAGCTGACCGCGTCAAAACGTTGGAAGGGGTCAGTTCTGCAGACGCTATGAAGTTCATTGTTTCAGGAGGCGTCACTGAAGTGGCAGAGCATGACCTGAAGCATGGGGCAAAGCCCAAAGGCTAAAGACGTGAACATTGGGGAAGTCCAATAAAAACGAAAACAGTGATGAAGTGGAGTAAGGTTGACAGTGGAGGAGAATTGTTGGAGGGAAAGTATAGTTCAATCCGATTGAAGAGCAGGGCAGGTATTGGTACACTCCCTTTTTACTTGTGCTTATTTGCTTTTTTGCTTCCATTGCAATCGGGCAGTTGGGGGTTCTTCGGTCACCGGCACATCAATTACCATGCGGTTTTTCTCCTGCCACCGGCCATGGTTTCTTTTTACAAAAAAAACATCCGTTACCTGGCGGACCATGCCGTGGATCCTGACAAGCGGCGTTATGCCATTGCCGAGGAGGCGCCAAGGCATTATATCGACATGGACCATTATTTGCAGGGTCCAAAGGATTCCCTCCCGAAAAAATGGGATGATGCCGTGCTTATTTTTTCAGAGGATACCTTGAATGCACATGGTATTGCTCCCTGGTGGATCATGGTCATGCAGGCCCGTTTGAAAAAGGCATTCAGGGAGTGCAATGCTGATGCAATCCTCAAAATTTCTGCTGACCTTGGTCATTACATTGCAGACGTGCATGTTCCCTTGCATGCCAGCAGCAACCACAATGGCCAAAAGACCGATCAGCTGGGTATTCATGGATTTTGGGAGAGCCGGTTGCCAGAGCTTTATGCAGAAAAACAGTATGATTTTATCATCGGCCCTGCTGCTTATCTGAACAGTCCCCTGCATTTTATCTGGGAGAGGGTCTATGAGAGCGCTGCCGCCGCCGACACGGTCTTAAAAGTGGAGAAAAAAATCAGCAAGGCCTATCCTATGGATTTTCGTTTTGCCTACGAGAGCAGAAATGGCGTGGTCTTGCGGCAATATGCAGCCCAATATGCGGGCATTTATCACAGGAAACTCAATGGCATGGTGGAAAGGCGGATGAGGGATGCCATCCATGGGGTTGCCAGTTTTTGGTTTACTGCATGGGTGGATGCAGGGCAACCTGATCTCTCTCAACTGCGCTCTTCACTAAATTAAGTATCTTTGCACTGCTGCTGCCATTCCATTTTCCCAAGCAAACAGTAACATGATACACAATTTCAATGCGGGTCCTAGTATCCTTCCAAAAGAGGTATTTGAAGAAGCCAGTCGTGCCATCCTGAATTTTAATGAAACCGGATTGTCCATCCTTGAATTTGGCCACAGAACACCGATGTTCGAAGCAGTGGTCAGTGAGGCCATGGACCTGGTCAGGGAGCTGATGCAATTGGATGGCAACAAAGAAGTGATGTTTTTGCATGGAGGGGCATCTACCCAGTTTTTCCAGGTGCCGATGAATTTTCTTTCTAATGATAAAACGGCAGCTTATTTGGATGGCGGTGTATGGGGATCAAAGGCCATCAAGGAAGCAAAATTGTTTGGGAATGTTGAAGTGGTTGCTTCTTCTAAAGACCGCAACTACAGCTATATCCCTGCTGGGTACAACATACCAGACAGCGCAGCTTATTTCCATTATACCACCAACAATACCATTGAGGGTACCCAAATGCAGGGTATTCCATCTTCACCTGTTCCCCTGATTGCAGACATGAGCAGTGATATCCTGAGTTGTGGGATGGATTTCAACAGGTTCTCTTTCATTTATGCGGGAGCTCAGAAAAATATCGGCGCAGCCGGTGTAAACCTGGTGGTGGCCGACAAAGATTTTCTTGCAACGGGGAATACCGCAATCCCTTCCATGATGGATTACAGGCAGCATGTTGCCAATGGTTCCATGCTCAATACGCCTCCTGTTTTTGCCATCTATATTTGCCTGCTCACCCTCAGGTGGCTGAAAAAAATAGGAGGCATCCCCGCCATTGAAAAAATCAATGAGCAGAAGGCCGACCTTTTGTATTCAACATTGGCATCCCTGCCCATGTTCAACCTGCCGGTTCCTGCCAAGGACAGGAGTAAAATGAATGCAGTCTTCACCATGCATGATCCTGCATTGGAGAAACTCTTCCTAACCAGGTGCAAGGAGGAGGGGATAGTGGGCATCAAAGGCCACCGGAGTGTCGGTGGATTCAGGGTTTCGATGTACAACGCCATGCCTTTGAGCAGTGTGGTGGACATCACTGACCTTATCAAGGATTT
>CANHSD010000072.1 GCA_947463105.1 Chitinophagaceae bacterium | reverse complement strand
AGGAAGAGTGGAGACTTTAAAATTGAAGGCATATCAATGCGTTGAGTTAAAATGAGTGACAAGATTATGTTTGAGGTGCTTTACTTCAGTTCCATCCAGTGATACCTGCACCAGGTTCTCTTTCATATCTGTGTTGAGGTATTGCATTTGACTTTTAAGTGTTTTTCTGGCGGAACTATGAAAACAAGATGCGCCGGTATCCTTGGCAAGCTGAATGATATTTTCTGCCCTTACTCCTGAGCCAGGCATTATTTTGATTCTTTCGTTTGCTTGTGATACAAGTGCTTTAAGAATGCTAGTTCCTTCTATTGCGGTAGGTCTTAAACCGCTAGAAAGTATTCTTTTACAACCTATTGCAATGATTTGCTCGAGTGATGTTTGAGGATCATTTACCCTGTCAAACGCCCGATGGAATGTTACATCCATTCCATTGGCTAATTCTACTAGTTCCTGGCATCTCTCAACATCTACACTTCCATCGTTACTTAGTATACCTATCACAACTCCTTCACATCCAATATCTTGAGCAGCCTTTATGTCATCCTTCATCACTTCAAACTCAGTTTCTGTATATAAAAAGTCTCCACCACGTGGACGAATGATGGGAAATACCTGAATATTGGTTGATTTCCTAGCCGATTTCATCATGCCATACGAAGGGGTAGTGCCACCTTCATGAGGATTCGCACAAAGCTCAATCCTGTCGGCGCCATTATCAGCCGCTAATTGGCAGGATAGGATATCAAAGGCTATGACTTCTAATTCAAATTTCATGTCAGTTAAAATAACTTTCACCCGGAATAACGATCTCTTCGTTGGCAGATTTTACCGCATAAGAGAATCCTTTTTGAAGGGCGTAAGCGCCATAATTACCTTCTTTGTCAATGGCAAGAAAGCCAATCTGTATTGTTTTTGCTTTTTCAGGATCACGTTTGGCAATTCTCTCCACTACTTTCTTACAGGCCTCCCTTGGGGAATTACCCTGGCGCATATATTCCACAACCAAATGAGAGCCAACACATCTGATGACTTCTTCTCCAACGCCAGTAGATGTTGCAGCTCCGATTTCACCGTCTACAAAAAGTCCGGCTCCAATCACAGGAGAATCCCCAACACGGCCGTGCATTTTGAAAGCCATGCCACTTGTAGTGCATCCGCCACTCAAATTACCGTGTACATCCAGGGCAAGCATACCAATGGTGTCATGGTTGTCTATACTACCAGGGAACATGCCGGTATCGGGTTGCTGCTGGTATTGTTTGTTTTCAATGTTTATCACCGGCTCATAGTTGGCTTTTTTCAACCAATTTTTCCAAGCTTCTTCGCTGTCAGGCGTGAGAAGGTTTTCTTTTTTAAATCCGTTGGCAAGGGCAAATTGAAGTGCCCCGTCGCCAACCAAGATCACGTGTGGGGTCTTTTCCATGACCATCCTGGCTACTGAAATCGGATGTTTGATGTATTCAAGACACATAACAGCGCCACAATTTCCTTTTTCATCCATGATGCACGCATCCAGGGTAACACGGCCATCACGATCTGGATATCCGCCGTATCCAACAGTTTTATTGCTTTCATCGGCTTCAGTAACGCGCGCACCTTTTTCAATGGCATCCAAGGCCCGTCCATTGGCCGCTAAAATTTTCCAACCTTCAGCATTGGCTGCACGGCCAAAATTCCATGTAGAAATGATGATGGGTTTTGTAGGTTTGTTTGTTTGAATTGGCTCAGGTGTTACTGATGAAATTACCGGTAAACTGAGCAATGAATTTTTCAGGAAATCTCTACGGATCATTCTTTATTTTTATACCTCAATTTACTCTAAAGTTTAAATACTTTGGTTGATTGTTCATTTTAAATATTAACAGCCTCACGATAAATCATTTATCTAATTAACTTATAATTTATATTATGTTAAATAGCATTTTGCTCAGAATCAATCAAATGAGATTAAGCTTTAGCTGGTCAACCTCTACATTCGTACTTTCTCATTATCTATTTATTGCTGGCTTGTTCTTGTGTTCTATTGCACAAGCTCAAACCAAGTGGAAAGATGTATCCAATGATTTTGGAAAGCTTCCGGCGAGCATCAAAGTTTTGAAGTCTGATGAGTTATTGGACGGATCGCCATCTATCATGTACGTCGCCACCATCAAAGCAAAAGATCATGCAAAACAATTTTTTGTTGATACTGCCTCCCGCAGACGCCTGACACCCAGCCAGTATTTTACCCGCAATGGTCAACCTCTTGTTGTGGTCAATTGCTCCTTTTTTGAATTTGTTCAAAACCGAAATGTAAACTTGATTGTACAAAACAGCAAGATGGTCGGATTTGACACACCTGCTGTATCCAGAAAAGGCAGGGATACCATGACCTATGTTCATACCCTTGGCAGTGCATTTGGCATTTTCAAAAACGGAAAGATGGACATTGCGTTCAATTATAATGATTCTGGTATGGCTGTACCCTTTGTGATGCAGTCAGTGTATACGCCCATGATTGATTCTGTAAGAAGATTAAACATCAATCATCCTAGTTTGGCAGGGCTGAAACCGTGGAAAGTGAAACATGCTTTTGGTGGTGGCCCTGTCTTGGTACAAGATGGTCAGGTAAAAATATCGAACAATGAAGAAAAGAAGTTTGCTGGAAAAGCGATTGCAGACAAGCATCCTCGGACGGCTATTGGCTATACCAGGGACGGTACCATGATCATTTTGGCCATACAAGGAAGGATGAAGGGTTTGGCAGAGGGTGCTACCCTGCCACAAATGGCAAAAATCATGGTAGATCTTGGCTGTGTTGAAGCCATGAACCTGGATGGTGGGGGCAGTTCCTGTATGCTAATCAATGGAAAAGAAACCATCAAGCCTTCTGATCCCAATGGACAAAGACCTGTACCGGCAGTATTGGTGATCAAATAACATATAAAACAGTTGATCTGGTCATTATGCTAATCAGCATCATGAAATATAAAGAAAAAGTTTGATTACAACCTCACCATAATTCCTATGTTGATAAGGTAATCAGCAAAAGCTGCATCTCCTTTGAAATAAGTACCAGTTTTTTGGGTTCTGATCTTGTCCGGGACACTTTGGGTTCTGTTGCGCTGCATCGCAATAGGAAGATTGAAAAAGAATGTGGATTTTCTGCTTTGATAGGCGATCCCTGGTTCTGCTGATACCACATATCCAGGCCTTCTGAATCCTCCGCTTTCCCCAATGAGATCTTCTGAAGGAATCCCTTCCTTGCGAATACCCATGCTTACTGTCCACTTCCCTTTCATGTAATTCATGCCTGCACGGTACATGTATTGATCCGGAACACTCATGACGTTGCTTCCGTATTGCAACTGTGCTGTTGTAGACACGCCACCACGGGCAGTGGAAACACCATTCTGTTCGCGGGGATTGGAAAGATAGAAGAAATTAGCATACATAGACAAATCATGTGAGAAAGCATAATACCCATTCAATTCCAATGTTATACCAGTTCCACCATCGCCTATCTGAATGGACTGATCCACTGGCCCAAGGGTTCTGGTAGTATCATTGCGGTAAAAGTAATCCTGGTAACGATAATCACCAGAAGGCAGCTTGATTCCCAAACCTGCTTGCAGGTTAAATTTCTTTCTTTTGGAAGGATCCAACAACCAATAGTAAACCGCACCCCGGATATCTCCGATCCCAAATGAATGGGTTGTCTTCCTCGCTGATGCTCCGCTTGTATTGCCACCATGTTCATACAAGGATGAGCGGGCATTGGAAATCAATGGAAGATTAATACCGATGCTAATGCGGTTGTTGAAATGCTTCTGGAAAAAAAGATCGAGTCCAAAGGTATGGTTGATGACTTCCGTGCCCAACTCTACTCTTTCTTTTTGTTCCACCATCCCTACAAAATGTTTGTAAGACTTGAAATAACGGGAATTGGCCGTAAGCGTCCAACCTGAAGAATCTTTAATATCTTCTCCATTACCACAAGAATAGGCTCCTAAGCCGCGAATGGCCACACAACCTTGTGCATGAGAATGTTGAGCAAAATTAATTGAGATTATTGCTATCAGTATGATTGATTTTTTCATTTTTTTTATTTCTTAAGTCCTATTTCTCTTATCCGCTCCCTCAAAAATTTCCCATTCAACAAGTTATCATCTTTGTACATGCAATATTTCAAGAATGTAGATTAAAAATAATGAATGCTTCCAAAATTTTGACTTCCGCGATGCAGTGAAAGAGGATTTATTTGAAGCTCCCCTGGTGTGCAATGATAAAATCAACCAGTGTTTCAAGGCTGACTTCGGCCCTTTCGCAAGCATCGCGGATATCCTCCCTGCTCACATTAGCAGCAAAGGTTTTTTCTTTGATGCGTTTCATGGCCCCTTTCCGTTCCATTCCTTCATAGCCATTGGGGCGCATCAAAGAATAAGCATGCATCAATCCGGATAGTTCATCAAAGGCATAAAGCATTTTGTCCATTCTCGTAACTGGCTCAACACCAAAATGAATGTGTCCATGTGAAGCAATGGCCCTGATGAGTTCAGGGTCAATATTCAAAGATTCCAGGTGCTCAATGATTTTTTTACAATGCTGGTCTGGCCATTGATCCCAATCTGCATCATGCAGTAAGCCTGCCATTTTCCATCTCCAGGCATCGGTTTCACTAAGATTTTCGACTTTTTTTGCCCAGGCTCCCATCAAACCTCCTACCTGCAACATATGCAATTTCAGCCTTTCATTCAAAACCCACTCGTTCAGCAAAGTTGAAACTTGTTCTTCGGTAAGCACATTGCCTGCGTTTTTAATGTCTCCGAATGTTTTTCGTCCAAGGTGAAGTGACATAAAATTGAATTTAAAAAAAGAGTTTGTTTGGAGGAGGAAAGATATAGACTAGAACTAATATTTCCGATATACTAATGCAGTAGACGCTCTATCACTAATGTTCCAACTTTCTTCCCTGCAACATTACCTGAATCCAGATCAAATCGGTAATGGATTCCTCCATATAGTCTGGAAATACTGGCTTCTTGAGCTGCCTGGCGGAAAGATTTGATCTCACGGTTGGCAATGCCAAATTCCAACAAGGAGGTATCAGTAAACGATAATTGATCACCATAAAAACGGGTCATGACCTCTGCAGCTGCAGCTGATATTGTAGAATGCCCGCTGGTATATGAAGGGAAAGGAGGTGTTTGAATGTAGGGATGCCAGTTGCCTGAAACCTTTTCATTGATGATTGTTTCAGGACGAACATAATTGCTTCTGTATTTTTCATCCCAACAGCTGATGAAGCCATCGAATATGGCAATCGCCGTATGGGTATAGGAGGCTACCGTAGTAGCAAAATCTGCCTTTGCCTTATGAGCAGCAATACCTACAATATTCATCCAATGTCCTGCGGGTGAAAATTTTTTCGTGGCAAATTGAACGTGACCAGATACATTCATCTTGAAGGGATTGTCGTCCCAAAAATCCGCAATATGCTTTTGCTCATTCGACAAGCCATCGACAGTAGTTTTGACTTCCATCATGCACTTGAAATAGACGGCGTCAGGTTTAAGATCGAATACAGGCGGTCTCCCAGGCTTGCACTGTGATGCTGAATCTAATACAAAGGGCCTGATTTTTCGCCAATGCGGTTCAAGTCCTTGGGCGTACATAGGAGGTGTAGGCACCCATCTGCCTGCCGAATCATTCACTGAAAACCTTGATGCTCCACGTGTGGCAGAATATTGATCGCCTTTGCTCCATCGCAATACTGCATCAGCTACTGCATCTGCAAACTTGAGGCTTTCCTTTCGAACCGATCCTGATACGCCCATGCTGTCTGCCATCTTTAACAGTTGGTCATGATACTGCATCAGACTTCCTTCGGGAAAAGTAACTGCATTGCCCACTTTGGTAAAGGCAAGTAAAGCAGAAAGATGAAAATCAATCATTGCATCCTTTTCCAGTGAAGGCATGACAGGCATATGTTTGATGCGTCCAGACAATGATTTCAATGAGTTATCTCCTGCCGCCATGCATTCATAAGCAGCAAGATTGGCATAGGCATAATTTCGTGCAGCAATCATGGGCGGAAAATTATTTTCCAATACTACTTTGTTGAGCTGTTTCACCGTCTTATTGTACAAAACAGGATCAATGAATGGACTAGTATATTGATCGGACTCATGGCAGGAATGCAACAAAAGGATTGCCATTGCAAAAAAAGAAACGCGCATAAATTGGTATTTGAAAGATAGCATGACGTTGAGTCTACGATCTATCATGTTTTCAACTGTTTGTCTTCCAAGGTGAAGTGACATAAAATTGAATTTAAAAAAAGAGAGAAGTTTTTGGCTTCTCTCTTTTGATGTTTGATTTGGTATTATTGATGTGCTTTGTCAGCCTCATCGTATTTCTTTTGATAAAATTCAGCCTTGGTTTTGTCCTTTTTCTTGTCGTAGCAATAGTTCAACAAAGAACAGGCTGATTTGAAATTGGAACGCTCTCCTACTTTTAGCTTACCCTGCGGATCATAATGACCAAAAACTTTTTCCAATTGAGGAACGGTCTTGTCAACCATTTCGTTAATCAACGCTGCGTAATCGGCTTTTTTCTTAACCGCTTCAGGAGTAGTCCCTTTTACCTTATAGGAATCTTCCTCAATGAATAGCATTTGATTGTAAAAATGCTTACCCAAGGACAACATGGTTTCGTAAGAATCTGGTTTTAATGCCAAGGCCTTGTTGTAAAGCCCTTCGATTTTGCTGCATCTTTCAGTATAGTCTGCTGGTCTTTTAGAAGCCTCAGATACGTGGGTTTCTCCAAACAATTCACTTGCGTAGTCAAATGTAAGATCAAAAGACTCTGGATTAATGGCCAATAATTGTTCAAATTTCTTTAAAAGAAAAGCAATGTCATTTTTGTCTCTGGCATGGTCAATCGCCAACAAAGGAAGGTAATCGTCCTTGGGGAAGATTTTCAGTCCAGCATCGATGTATTTGTTCATGTTTGCGTCATCTTTCTTGTCAAAATAGTATTTGGCAAGATAACGGTATGGTGTAGCCATGTCTGAATTACCACCAACATTGGCATCTGCCAGTTTTGCAAAATAGGAAATGGCCTGGTCTTCCTTCTTGGCATTGAGTGCAGACAATCCCATGTAATACGTGAGTGTTGTATCCAGCTTGTAGAGGCCCCATCCTTGGGCAAAGATATAATCTCCAATTACTCCTGTATTTTTAAAAGTGCCCAATGCCTCTTCAAATTTTGAAGCATTGTAGTATGCTGCACCCTCTTCAAATCCGCTGGAGTAGAGATCGAAAACTGGCTTATAATTGTCTACAGTCAGGTAAAGGGTCGACTGGTTTTTATCAATCTCCAACGCTTTTTTAAATGCATCCAATGCAAGCATTCTAGCCTCAGGCATCGTTGCACGTTCAGCTGCATTCATTGAAATGGCACTGAGTACTTTTCCTTTGAGGTAATAGAGTTCTGGATTCTTTTGGTACTTAGGGTTGTTCAAGAAGGTTTCAATAGCTGTTTTTGCCTCTGCTATTTTATTGGCTGCAATTGATTCCTTGATCTTGTTGAGGTTTTGGGCGCTAGCAGTCATCAAACCGGTTGCTGCCAAAAGGGTAAAAATGATCCTTTTCATTGTTTGGTATTTAATGATTTAATTGTCGTTGTTTTCTTCGGGTTCCTGAGTAGCATCAGGTGTTTCAGTTATTGGATTATCAGTTGAAATTGAATCTGTTGGTAGAATATTCTCATCAGTTTCCACTTCAGTTTGTTCAACCACAACATCAAGATTGGTGATGGCTGCTATTTGATCCTCATCATCCAACCTGATCAATTTAACTCCCTGTGTAGCCCTTCCCTGCTCACTAATTTGGGCGATACTGGTTCTAATGGTGATGCCTGAAACACAGGTGATCATCAGATCCTCTTTCTCCGTCACATCCAAAATGCCTACCAATTTACCGGTTTTTTCTGTAACGCTGATGGTTTTAACACCTTTACCACCCCGGTTGGTGACACGGTATTCATCCACGGCTGTTCTTTTTCCATATCCTTTTTCTGAAACAACCAATACCGTTCGGGTCTTGTCTTCAACATTCACACAAATCATACCCACCACTTCATCAGTAGCATCATCCACTTCAATTCCGCTGACACCAATGGCTCCCCTACCGGTTGACCTGACTTTAGCCTCAGGGAATCTGATGGCCCTGCCTGATTTTACAGCCAGCATGATTTCTGAATTTCCATCAGTCATTTTGGCATTGAGCAATTGATCTCCTTCAACAATGGTTATGGCATTTACACCATTGGCCCTTGGTCTGCTGAAATCAGCCAGGTCGGTTTTCTTGATGATCCCCTGTTTTGTGCAGAGAACGATGTAATGACTTTTGACAAACTCTTCATCCTGCAAGTTCTTGACATCGATGATGGCGCGAATTTTATCATCCTGAGGAAGCTGCATCAAGTTCTGGATGGCTCTTCCCTTTCCTTGTTTTTCACCATCAGGTATTTCATAAACTTTTAGCCAATAACATCTTCCCTTTTCTGTAAAGAAAAGCAGGGTATGGTGTGTTGATGCTACAAAAAGGTGTTCGATATAATCCTCCTGTCTGGTTTTTCCGCCAATTGATCCACGACCACCGCGCTTTTGGGCGCGGTATTCATCTGCAGGTGTTCTTTTGATATAACCCAGATGAGAAACGGTAATGACTACATCTTCTTCCTTAATCAGGTCTTCAATCCTGACTTCATTGTCCAGGTAAGTAATTTCTGTTCTCCTTGCATCGCCAAACTTCTCTTTGACTTCGATTAGTTCGGCCTTGATAAGGTCGTATCGTTTCAACTCATCAGAAAGCAAATCTTTCAGATAAGTGATCAATTTCATGATTTCTGCGTATTCCTCCTTGATCTTGTTGATCTCCATGCCGGTAAGGCGCTGCAACCTGAGTTCAAGTACTGCTTTCGCCTGGATTTCAGACATCTCAAATGATGCAATCAATCCTTCCTTTGCTTGTTCGGGATTCGACGCATTGCGGATTAATTTGATGACTTCGTCCAGATGGTCAAGTGCAATGAGATAACCCTCTAAAATATGTGCCTTCTTCTCGGCTTCTTTCAATTGATATTTTGCTCTTCTAACAACAACCTCGTGCCTAAACTCAATGAAGCAGGAAATAAGGTCCTTAAGGTTGAGGATGCGTGGTCTTCCCTTGACAATCGCAACATTGTTGATGCCGTATGAAGTTTGCAGATCAGTGAACTTGTACAATTGGTTCACAATAACATTCGCAACTGCATCCTTTCTTACATCAATTACAATCCTCGTTCCTTCTTTTTCGTTGGATTCATTGTTGACGTGTGTGATGCCATCAATGATTTTTTCTACAACCAATTGTCCGATTCTTGCAGTAAGCACATCTCGGCTAACCTGGTAAGGTACCTGGGTGATGACGATTTGCTCACGGCCATTGGGTTTTGTATCTATGCTTACTTTACCCCTCAGTACGACCCTTCCCCTACCGGTATGCATGGCAGCTTTCACGCCTTCCATACCGAAGATGATGCCGCCACCAGGAAAATCAGGTGCTTTGACATGCTGAACCAACTCATCGATAGTAATTTCCCTGTTATCAATGTAGGCAATGCATCCATCAATAACTTCTGACAGATTGTGCGGCAACATGTTGGTAGCCATACCTACTGCGATTCCACTGCTTCCATTGATCAGCAAATGTGGTATTCTGGTTGGCAATACTGTAGGTTCCTCAATAGAGTCATCAAAGTTCAGCTGGAAATCAACTGTATCCTTGTCAATATCATCCATCATGAATCCGGCAAGCCTTTGCATCCTGGCCTCCGTATAACGCATGGCAGCGGGACCTTCACCATCGGGAGAACCAAAGTTTCCTTGTTTGTCAATGGTTGGGTAACGGGTATTCCATTCTTGTGCCATCCTCACCAATGCATCGTAAACAGCAGTATCACCATGAGGATGATATTTACCCAACACCTCACCCACAATTCTCGCACATTTTCTGGTGGGTTTGTTGTAATCCATGCCCAGTTCATTCATGGCAAATAGGATCCTTCTGTGCACGGGTTTTAAACCATCCCTTACATCTGGCAAGGCCCTGCCAACGATTACACTCATGGAGTAATCGATGTAGGCAGATTTCATCTGCTCCTCAATGTTGATGGAAATTATTCTGTTATCGTCGTTGGTTTGCTCCGGGAGATTTTGTTCTTCCATGTATGTTATAGTGAGGCTTTGTTAGATAAATTGATTGTAAACAAATTTACCTTTTTTTGGCCTTAATTCCATCAATGGCAAGTGGAGATTTATCCACTTTTTAAAGTCAAAATGTGGGTTAAATTATCCTGTAAATCAAGGAAATAGACAAAAACTAACATGCAGTGTAAAAGACTAAACTGCAGAAACAAACGTTATTTGGACTTTAGGGATTTAAAGAGTCTATTTTCCCTCTGACATGGCCATGATGATTTCCCATTCTTCCTCCAAAACAGGTTGCACCGAAAGTCTTCCAAGCCTTATCAAAACCATATTGGCCAAGGATGGAGTGGCCTTTATTTCAGCCAATGTTACAGATTTGTTTAGTTTTTTATGCGGCTTGAAATCAACAACAAGCCAGGCAGCTTCATCAGTGGTTGGGTCCTGGTAAGATTCTTTGACCACTTTGGCAATTCCAACAATTTCCAACCCCTCGTTGCTGTGGTAAAAAAAAGCAAGATCACCTTTTTTCATGCTGCGCAAATTATTCCTTGCAGCATAATTTCTGACTCCATCCCAAAAAGTTGAACCATCTGCTATAAACTGATCCCAGGAGTATTTAAAAGGCTCAGATTTGATCAACCAATATGCCATAAAAAGTAATTTAATTGACTACTAATAGCCACTGGCGAGAACATCTGCCAGGTGAAGACTTTTGATGGGCAATGCCATCTTTTCCATAATTCCTCCGATGTGCATCAAACAGCTGAGATCAGTAGAAATCAGGTAATCTGCATTGGTATTTACAACATGTTGAACTTTTTGTTCACCCATTGCAACAGAAATACCTTCAAATTTAACGGCGAAAGTACCTCCGAAACCGCAACAGGTTTCATTATCCTTCAATTCAATCAACGTAAGGCCTTTGACCTTTTCCAATAATTTTCTAGGTTCGTTTTTGATCTTGCATTCACGCAAAGCAGCACAAGAATCATGGTATGTTGCAACTCCTTCGAAATGCGCACCCAGGTCATCAATATTTAAAATATTTACCAGGAAGTCACTCAATTCATAGACCTTCTCCTGAAAACCTTTGATGTCTTTCTGATTGGAGGCATTGTCGTAAATCTTGGGATAATAATTTTTGATAAATCCAGTGCAGGAAGCACTGGGCATTACGATATATTCTGCCGAAGAGAAATCATTGATAAATTTGTTGCATACCTCCCTTGATTCTCCCCAATAGCCAGCGTTGAAAGCTGGTTGACCACAACAGGTTTGTTCTGGGTTATAGGAAACTGTGCAGCCAGCTTTCTCTAATACTTTAATGGTATTGAAGCCTGCTGTTGGATACAATTGATCAATAAAACAGGGAATGAAAACATGAACATTCACCGAATAACTAATTTACAACGCCAAGTCTTGCAAGGTATTTGTCTACAATAAAGCCCTTGTCTGTTCTTGGGTATTTGTCTTTTAGTATTTGATATAGTTCTATTGCCTGTTCTGTTTTACCTGTCATTTCAGACAACATGGCACCCCTGAACAAGTACTCTGAAGAGATGGCCTGGTCTTCTCCAAAAACGGTACCAGCATTCTTGTAATGGGCAATGGCATCATCATTCTTTTTCAATTCTGCGTAAGCATCACCCAGCAAACCTTCAGCTTTT
>CANHSD010000071.1 GCA_947463105.1 Chitinophagaceae bacterium | reverse complement strand
TATCTCCTGAATTATGGCAACTCTTTGAACCCTATTTTGAGAATATATCTTCTGTTGAAGTTCTATTTTTTAAGGGTAAAAGTATGCTAGGACTAGACAGCATCATGGGAGGAATTTTTTTGGGTCGACTGATCCATTCACGAAATTATGACGTTGTTCATTTTGATACTGCTTCAGGGCGTGCCATTTCTTCTTTGCTTTTTCTAAAAAAGCATAAACTGGCTTTGACCATCCATGACCCTGTACCACATGTGGGAGAAGAATCACTCCTCTTAGACTTGGTTAGGTATTTTTACAAACGGCAGGCAAGGTCTATATCTTTCTACTCTTCTTATTCCACAGGAGTATTTAAAAAATTCAATAAACATGTAAATGGGAAGCTTACTCAATTGCGTTTACAGCCCTATTCGTTTATAGCTCAATTCAAGCAAACGCCAATTGCCAACCGACGTTTTATCCTTTTTTTTGGACAGCTTTCATACTACAAAGGCATAGACTTACTTCTTGAGGCTATCCCCAAGGTGTTAAACGTCTACCCACATGAACATTTTATAATAGCAGGCAAATCCCAAGGTTTTATTGTGGACAAGAAGTTGCTTGAACAATATCCATATCATATTACATTTTTCGATGATTACCTTTCAGTCGAACAACTTTCACATCTGATCCACGCTTCAAAATTTGTTGTTTGTCCATACCGTGAGGCCACCCAAAGTGGTGTACTAATGACAGCTTTTGCCATGGGGAAAACGGTAATGGCAACCAATATAGGGGCTTTCCGTGAATATATTTCAGATGGAATCAATGGTATGCTGACCCAGCCTGAACCCCATTCAATTGCCAATGGTATCATGAAGATGGTTGCATCAGATCGTTACCTGGATATGGAAAAAAATATTGCATCCGGGTACTCGAAATCAGATTCAATCCATAACAGAAATACCTTGATGGGAGTTTATCATGGAATTGAAACAGTTATTTGAAAATTATGTTGAACAATACCATCAGGGCTGATTTGTTGCGGTATACTGGTGAAACTGCTTCTGGTAAGTTTCTACCTTCTTTGCTTATCCCTGGATTCAGGTTTACATTTTTTCTCAGAAAATCACATCAATACAGAAAGCAGTCATTCTTGGGATTTGTGTACAGAATCTTTCTCCATATTGATGCTCATTTTTATGGCTTTCAAATACCCCCCTCTACGCAAATTGGAAAAGGACTTTATATTGGCCATTGGGGTACAATTGTTGTCAATGGAAGAACAATTATGGGAGATTTTTGCAATTTGTCTCCAGGTGTAACGATTGGCCAAACAAATAGGGGCAAAAATAAAGGTGCCCCAACCATTGGTAGCAGGGTATGGATAGGAACGAATGCCGTAATAGTGGGCAATATCATCATTGGAGACAATGTAATGATTGCACCCAATGCCTTTGTTAACATTTCTGTTCCTTCCAATAGTTTGGTTATTGGAAATCCAGCATCCATTTTGCCAAGAGTAGATGCTACTGAAGGCTACATCAATTATACAAAGGCTGATACATCATCATAACATACCTTAACATGATTATTCCCAAATCAATCGCCTTTGTCATTCATGGGTTACCCATGGGAGGAGCAGAGAAATTCCTGATCAGCATTGTTAATCATTTGTTTGAAATCAAATATAGTCCAGTGGTCATACTACTCAGTAATGATGACACATTGGCCTGTGAAATCAACACAGGCGTACCAATTATCAAGGTAGTAAAAAACTCTAGGTATGATCTCTCTATTTCGAATCGGATTAAGCAACAAATTATTGCTCATGGAGCCCAAAAAATATTCTGTGTAAATCCCTACTCCTACTTTCTGACCAAATTGTCTTTCCTTTTCGAGAAGGAGTATAAAATATTTTTATCTCCACATACTACAAAACCTTTTTCCGGGTACAATTGGTTTCAAACATTTGTTTATTACAGGTTAATTGGAAAACATGATACGCTGGTCTATCTCTGTAATAAGCAACAAGAATATTTAAAAAAAAAGTATCTTCTTCCGGCGTGTCAACAAACGGTTATTTATAATGGTATAAATACTGACAAGTTCAATCCTGCCCTATTTGACGACATAGATCGAAATAACATAAGAGAATCTTTCTCTATTGATAAAAATGACAAGATGATTCTCTTGGTTGCGCGTATCAATCCTGAAAAACGCCACAATGACGCATTAAATGCCTTGTCAATTATACATAAAATGAGGGGTGTAATTAAGCCGCACCTCATGATAGTAGGGGCTGGTAATAAACGATTGTCAGACAAGCTCAAAGACCTTGTTTCTATTTTAGAATTGGATGGTTATGTTCATTTTGTTGGCAATCATTCTGATGTCAGAATTTTTTATTACATCGCTGATATATTTACACTTACATCAGAAAGTGAAACATTTTCAATTGCGGCCCTGGAAGCCATGGCATTTGGGCTGCCCTGTGCCTTGACTGATGTTGGTGGAGCAAGGGAAATGATTGTTGAAGATTGGAATGGTACGCTTGCCGATCCATTGCATCCTGATTCAATCGCAAAAGCATGGTTGAATGCATTGAAGAATAATCAAAATGGACATTCAATACGGGAGTATGTAGAGCAACGTTTCTCCCTCAACACCATGTTGAAACAATATGTTCATTTATTGTCTCAGCCTATAATGATTCAGTAATCGCTGCTAAGGCAACATTTAGTAAAACATCTTCTTTTTACAATACACTATTTAACATTGAATTTCAAGCATGTTTTATTTATTGGACCCCAAAATGAAAAGGGTGGTATTGGAGCAGTGCTGGATACTTATAGGAATGAAATGAACGGCTTTCATATGATTTCCACTTATTCATCTGACCCCAATGTTAACAAGCAACTGTATTTCTTCAAACAATTTTTCAGCATATTCAAATTGTTGATAACAGATGAAGACATTAAAATTCTTCATATTCATTGTGCATCAAGGGGTAGTTTCATCCGTAAAGCGTTGGTTGTCTTACTGGCAAACTCATTAGGAATTAAAACAATCATGCATATACATGGTGGTTTGTTTCACCGGTTTTACCAGTCGTCTTATTTCATGACTTTTTTGGTCCAACTGATTCTTCGCTCTTGTGATCGTGTAATTTGTTTGACAAATGAGTGGAGCCATACCTTTGGTAAAGAGTTACAGTTGGGCAATCTTTCTGTTGTGCTCAATCCTGTAAAAACCTTTCCACTTAGACCTTATCGTAATTCGTTCAGTTCCATTTCATTGTTGTTTCTGGGTACGATTACCGACAACAAAGGTATTTTTGAATTGGTTGAGTATCTTCAAAACAACGCATTTTACTTACACAATAAAATTAAGCTAACCATTTGTGGAGAAGGTGCATCAGATAGACTCATTTCACTGATCAACAGGGAAAATGTAATTGGCAATATATCCTTTGCAGGATGGGTCAATGGTTCCCAAAAGGATGAAATGATCTCTGACACTGACATTTTTATCTTGCCCTCTCATTATGAAGGTCTTCCTATGGCCATCCTTGAGGCAATGTCTGCTGGAAAGCCAATTATTTCAACATCAGTAGGGGGAATTCCTTCCGTTGTTCAACCAAAACATAACGGTTGGTTGATTGAGCCAGGGAAAATCAACCAACTTGATCCTATTCTTGATGAGATTTTCAATGACCCAGGTCTCATTTCCCGCTATGGTTTGAATGCCTTTGATGACGCAAAGCAGTTTCATGTGCAATCCATTGTTTCGAAGTTAAATACCATATACAACGAACTTCTCACCACCGAATGAGTATATTTTTCACCAATTAAAACAATTGTTATGAATATTCTTGGACATGCCCGTTTTTGGCTTATTGACGCATTAAGGGGAACCAACATTGTGGAAACACTCAATAAACTGAGAGCTGAACAGTATCTCGACAATAAGACCATTGCTGATTTGTCTGCCTCAAATTATAAGGTTTTCATTGAAACAGTCTTACCTGCTACGCGATATTATACCAATCTGGGGCCCAGTGTTGCCTCATCAGTATTGACAAAGGATATGATCAGGAAAAATACTGCAGCCATGTTTTCCAACAATTTCACCAAGAAAAAATTTGCAAAAGGTACCGGTGGCTCAACTGGAGCACCACTTTTATACTTTACAACAAATGAAGCACAATCATTTATGTGGGCAGGAATATTATTGTCTTGGGAAACCCTGGGGTATCAATTGGGTGATAAAGTTGCATTTGTTGCCGGCACCTCATTGGGTAAAAATGATATCAAGCATACAGTATTTCATCAATTGCTGAACGTTACTACATATTCAGCTTACCATTTGAACGATAATGATATTGAATCTTACCTCAGCCATATTGTAAAGGCTAAAACAAAGATTATTTACGGGTATGCAACAGCAATCAATCGGCTTGCAGAATATATTTTAAAAAATAAATATGCCTATACTTTTCCTCATTTGAAAGGAGTTGTATCAACCGCTGAAATATTGAGCGATAAACACAGAGACAATATTGGCCAGGCATTTAATGTAAAGGTTCATAACCAGTATGGCTGCAATGAGGCCGGCATCTCTGCTTTTGAGTGTGATTTTGGCAACCTGCATTATATCAATACGGCTACCAAACTTGAATTTGATCATTCAGGTAATGTATTGGCTACGAACCTTGTCAACAAAGCTTTTCCCATGATTCGGTACTTTACTGGAGATACATTTGAAGTTGTAGAGAATGTTTCCTGCCCGTGTAAAAGGGGATATCCCATCATTGAAAATTTTATGGGGAGGACTTGTGATTTGGTTATTGATAAAAGACACAAAGTCATGCATTCAGCTTTTTTTAATGTTCTTTTCCGCAACAACAAACATATCGAACAGTTCCAGGTACAGTTTAACGCACACAAGCTCACCATCTATCTACAAATCGATAACAATTTTCTGCCCAAAGAAATATCAACCCAGTATTTGGATGTGATAAAAAGCAATTTAGAATTTGATGATTATGCAATTGAGATCAATGCGCCATTCCTGGAAGCTGAAAATGCCAAACACCGTTATGTCATCAATACTTCCCTTGGCATCTCAACTCCTGTTTAAAAATATTTTTCTACCATTAAATTCTTGTTCATGAACATATGGTTTGATATTTCCAACTCGCCTCATATCAATATGTTTCAAGCATTAATAACAGCATTGGAGCAAGAAGGGCATAAGATAATTATCACATCAAGACCCTTGGCCAATACCCTTGCCTTATTGGACCAAAAAGGCATGCCCCATCATGTTGTTGGGAAACATTATGGTAAGAATATTCTTGGCAAAGTTTTAGGCTATCCCATAAGAGTCATTCAACTTTGGTATTACTTGAGGGATAAGAAGATTGATCTCGCTGTCTCCCAGAGTTCTTTTCATTCACCCTTGGCAGCGCAACTGCTTTCAGTTCCGTCAATATATACAAATGATAACGAACATGCATTGGGCAACATTCCGAGTTTCTTTTTTGCTACAAAAATCCTGTTGCCAGAACGTTTTAATTTATCTGGTCTTTCCAAAGCTGCAAACATCCGTCGGAAAATCAGCTATTACCCTGGCGTTAAGGAAGGTATTTATCTCTGGAGAATGTCCAAGTCAAACAAACTGAGGGAAATTTCAATCAAACCATCTTTCCTTAAGCTTTATATCCGTCCCGAGCCATCAACAGCCCAATATTACAATGGAAAACAAAATTTCTTGGACGAACTCATCAATGAATTGTCAACAGCCTTTAACATCTTCATTTTACCCCGATCCCAAGAACAAGCCCATCACTATTTAAGCAATGCATTCAAGAACATATCCGTTGCGGAAAAGCCAATTACATTTGAAACAATTGCCAATGACTGTGATTTGTTCATAGGTGCAGGTGGATCTATGACAAGAGAGTTGGCCATGATTGGAATACCCACCATTTCTGTCTACCAAGGTGAATTGCTTGAAGTTGACAAAGTATTGATCGAAAACAATCTCATGCTCCATGCCAATGCTATATCATCCAAAGACGTGATTTCCCTTTCGCAGCAATTGCCTTTGACAAATCAGGAAAATACGCTTATGGCCAAAGGGAAATTGGCTTATGACCTATTGTACAATACAATAATTAAAACCAACAAAAAAGTAACCGCATGAAAAAAATCGGATTAATTGGTGCAGGTAAAATGGGCATTTCTCATCTTGCCATCCTGGGGGCACACCCAGATGTAGAGGTAATTGGTGTTGCCGACACCTCAACAATTGTAACAGATGTTTTAAAGCGACACACGTCATTTGATGTTTATTCCGATTACCTGGAGATGATCAATGTAAAAAAACCTGATGCAGTGTTTGTTTCAGTTCCTACAAAGTACCACGAACCCATCGTTCAGAAACTCTTGGATCGAAACATCAATGTTTTCGTTGAAAAACCATTTAGCCTGAATGCTGATAATGGACAAAAGTTGATGGACTCTTCCAGGCAAAAAAATCTTTATAATCAAGTTGGGTACCATAATAAATTTATTGGAACTTTCATGGAAGCCAAAAGAATCATTGATTCTGGAAGCCTTGGAAAATTGCAATTATTTTCTGGCAACATGAATGGTCCTGTTGTTACCAAAACAAAAGAGCATACCTGGCGTTCAAAACCTGAAGAAGGGGGTGGTTGTTTGATGGATTATGCAGCCCATCTCATTGATCTGATCAATTATCTCATCGCACCCATCACCGCTGTTCATGGAGCAGATTTGATGTCTTTTTACTCTGCGTCCGTTGAAGACGCAGTTTCTTGTCTGTTGGAGACAAAAAACGGCATACATGGCACAATTAATGTCAATTGGAGTGATGAGACATTTCGGAAGATGACAACTTCCATTACTATTTTAGGATCAAAAGGTAAACTGACTGTAGACGCTACTGAGCTTAAAGTCTATTTCAAGGAAGCACAACCCATTGTCGGTTATGCAAAGGGTTGGAATGTAAGGCATATCAATGCTTTATCACCTCACGTTGATTTTTATCTTAGGGGAGAAGAATATTCCTTGCAGATAGATCACTTTATCAATGTACTGGAGGGCAAAGCGCCCAATACCATCAACACATTCGAATCAGCGCTTCAAACGGACAAAGTCATTCAACAAATTAAGAACCATAAAATCAACCAATTATGAACAGGATTTTGTTCGGCGATAATCAATTTTTTGGGGTCAACCATGTTTCTGATGAAAAGGCCAGGCAACAATCAATGCGATTCAAGGAGGATATATCTATTTTGCAAACCATAGACGTTGCTATCGAAGAGGGCTGCAATACTTTTATGTGTACCACACACGACAGGATGTTGAATATTGCAAATTTGATCAGAAATGACGCTGAAAAGTATGACAAATTTCAGATTTATCCATGTCTTCCTTATGCCCATAAATATGCGAATGCCGTTACTGAATTGGGAATAATGGGTACAATCAAACACTATGTTCCTGGTAATTTCATTGGATCGCTTTTCAAGGGAGGATATGCAATGGTTTCAAAAGACCATGTAAAAATGATGGAGTTGATGATTGATGCTGAATTGAAAATGTTCAAGGGCATCTCGACCCCAGTCATCTTTTTGCAGAATGTAATCACAGATTTATTGCTGGGATTGGGCATGAAAGATTTGCTCAAAGCATTTGATCAGTACATACGAAGAAAGTACAATGCAGAACCTGGATATATAACCATGAACATGCCCAAGCTTGTTGATATGCTTGCCAGCCAGGGGATATACCATCCCATTGTTAGTTCTTCAATCAATTACGAAGGTTTTAGGATGTCTGGGGGTATAAGCATGTATGAGCAGGCCTTAAAATCAGGCAGGGTAAGGGCTATTGCCATGCAAGTTTTTTCTGGTGGTGCCACCTCAGCTGAAAAAGCCTTGGAGTATGTTTGTTCCCTTCCCAATGTTGAGTCAATTCTCTTTGGAGCCTCCTCAAAAGAGAATATTCATCAGACTGTTACTTTGATCAACCATTACGATAAGAAATATCATTACAAAACAGCGTAGACGTTCATCTTTTAATTCCATTTTATGTTGATAACTATCGTAGCAGGGGCAAGGCCTAATTTCATGAAAATTGCTCCCATCATCAAGGCCATCAATAAAAGCCAGTCACAAGGTAAAAACATCCATTTTCGCATTGTTCACACCGGACAGCATTTTGATGCCAGGATGAGCAGCGACATATTTACACAACTTGAAATACCTGAACCCGACAACAACCTTGGCGCGGGCGGAGGGTCACAGGCCCAGCAGACGGCTGCCATCATGGTTGGATTTGAAGCTGAACTATTGGTACATAAGCCTGATCTTGTATTGGTTGTTGGAGATGTCACTTCATCAATGGCCTGTACAATTGTTGCAAAGAAGATGCAAATAGATGTAGTACATGTTGAAGCAGGCATCAGGTCTGGTGACATGCAAATGCCCGAAGAAATCAACAGAATTTTGACGGATTCCGTATGTGACCATTTTTTTACCACTTCCCAACACGCATCCGATAATTTAAAAAAAATTGGAATTCCTTCATCTAAAATTCATTTTGTTGGGAATACCATGATTGATACACTGCTTCAGAATATTGACAAGATCAAATCTCCATTAGATATTGGTATTTCATCTTTGAAAAAAGGCGCCTATCTTTTGTTAACCCTTCACAGGCCCTCAAATGTTGATGATCCAGTAAAACTGCAAAGAATACTTTCGGCAATTGTCTCGAGCAGATCAAGTCTTCCAATTGTTTTTCCTGTTCATCCTCGTACAAGAAAAGTGCTGGACATCATGCAATTCAATCCCAATGAATTGATTTTACTCGAACCCCAGCCTTATCTTGAGTTCATCTACCTGATTAAAAATGCCAGAGGCATCATCACCGATTCGGGTGGAATTACTGAAGAAGCAACAGTATTGAATATTCCTTGCATTACCATGCGCAATTCAACGGAAAGGCCTGAAACTGTTTTGGATGGCACCAATGAGTTGGTGGGAGATGATCTTTTCCTTCTCTCAAAGCTCATCCATAAAATTGTGATTGGAAATTGGAAGACAGGGGTCATACCAGATTTATGGGATGGTAAAACTTCAGAGCGTATCGTAGATGTTTTGATTAAGCATTATTCAAGTCCAATTTTAGCTTCTCTTGTGCATTGAACATTGATGAAAAAACCATCCCATGAACACCGAATTCAGAAAATCGCTTAGCGTAATTTTAGTCTTGATGGATCTTGCAGCCATCAATTTTGCTTGGCTGATCACTTATTTGTATTTTTTGAAGCATGAATTCATCCAGACAAATAATCTTTTCGATTCTTTTGCTTTTTTTGTCAATTTTATTTGGATAGCACTCAGTCTTGCAGTCTCTCTTTATGATGAAAAAGTGGTAAACGCATTTGAATCTTTTTCTCAAAAAACAGCCCAGGTCTATTTATTTTGGCTAACTATCATCATCCTTATTCTTCTATATGCCGCTGAGCTGAACAAGATCTCGGTGCAGTTGATCTTTTTTTCATTCTTTTCTCTTTTGGGTTTTTCCGCCAATCGATTATTTTATTTGGGCATCAAAAAATACCTTTCCCAACAACATGATATGGTCAACAGGGTGCTGATCCTTGGCTTTAATGATACGGCTAAAAAATTGGCAAAATACCTTGAAGAAGATGGATTGAACACTCAACTGATGGGTTTTGTAGAAAATGAAGAAAACATGAATGAGTTGACTACTTATCCTGTGTACGCGAGTATCGAAAATGCGGTAAATGTTGCAAAACAGTTGAATGTGCATGAAATATTTTCAACCATCACGCCAGAGCAAAACAATGTCATCTATCGCTTGATCAGGGATTCTGAGGAACAATGCATGCGATTTAAAGTGGTACCAAGTCTCTCCAATCATGTAAACAAGGAAGTCTTTATTGACTTTATCAAGGATCTACCCGTATTATCCATGAGGGCTGACCCACTTGAAGATGTGGGCAACAGAATGAAGAAAAGAATGTTTGATGTTTTTATCAGTGGCTTGGTCATCATCTTCATCTTAACATGGTTGATTCCTTTGGTTGCACTACTGATTTTTCTTGATTCAAGGGGACCTGTATTTTTCACCCAATTGAGAACAGGGCTAACGGATAACCCATTCTTTTGTTATAAGTTCCGAACAATGATGGTCAACGGTGAGTCTGATTCAAAGCAAGCCACCAAACATGATAGCAGGATTACCAGATTAGGGGCTTTTCTGCGTAAAACAAGCATTGATGAATTTCCTCAGTTTTTCAATGTTTTCCGTGGGGAAATGAGTTTGGTAGGTCCAAGGCCACACATGCTTAAGCATACGTCTGAGTATTCCAAAATTGTTGATCATTATATGATCAGGCAAATGTTGAAACCAGGTATTACCGGTTGGGCACAGGTAAATGGGCTGAGGGGTGAAATTTCAAATCCGATTCAAATTCAACAGAGAGTGGCCAGTGATTTATGGTATCTAGAACATTGGAGCATTTGGCTGGATATTAAAATTATGTTTCTCACTTTCTATAAGGTATTCGCTGGAGACAAGCATGCTTATTAGCAAAAAAAGGCCGGTTCGATAACCGGCCTCGTGTAAGTGCTACTTGCTTTGGATGATCAGAGCTTCAAGACTTTGAATGTTTTAGTGGTACCTCCAATGGTCACCTTCGCATAATAGTAACCAGAAGGGAAACTATTTCCAAAAGAATAGGTAGTATAGGCATCACCTTTCACGTTGTAGACAAGGTTCCCGTTTGTATTGAAAACATTGATGTATACGGGGTAGTTGCTGTGGTAGCGGTAGATGCTCACTTTGAAAAAATTAGTAGTTGGATTGGGGTATACACTTGCGCTGAATTTAACGCTGGTGGTTACCACAGGATCTTGGTAAGGTGCAATTGTGATTGATTTGCCAGCAATACAACCTTTGCCATCTTTTGTATTTACTGTATAGGTTCCCGCCAATACACCTGAAAACATATTTGAAGATTGATACAATCCATTGTTGATATTGTATGTGTAGGGTGATGTGCCACCAGATGCACTGACAGTGATACTGGTGCTACCACCTGCGGTAGTGATTGTGCCTGATGTGAGTGAGGCTGCGATCGCTGTTGGTTCAGTTACAGCAATAGTTACGGAATCTTTCAATCCTTTGGAATCTGTCACGAAGTATGTGTAGTTCCCTGCAGCAACGGTAAAACTACCGGTTCCTGTGTAAGGGGCGGTTCCACCCGTTGCAGAGACCACAACTGCAGTTGTTTCACCATTACAGTTGATTGATCCTGCTGTTGCCAATGCATCCAAAGGCACTACTGGTGGAGTAACAACTGCAACACTTGCATACTCTAGCATTCCTGCATCAGGATTACCGCTGATTGCATTTCCTGCATAGTCTTTTAGCAAACCAACATTGGTTCCGAAATTCACCGCTGCGGAAGTAGCAGGAAGCACATAGTTCCAATCAGCTGGAGCTCCAGCAACACTTGTGAACAGGCTTGCATTGGTGCTCAATAATTCGCTGCTGTTTAATGTGATACCCAATGAACCGGATGCCATACGGTATATATTGTTTGTGTGAACCATCTGGCCGCTATTGAATTTGCTGCTTGCAAGATTGTTGCCTGAGGACAACCAGAAAATATTGTTCTTAACAACTACCATTCCAGCAGTTCCTGTACCTGCCATCCAAAACATCACACCTGGCTGAGAATATTGCTTAACTGTTTCTACAACCGTGTTATTATAATACTGCAGGTTATTGACTGTCACGGAAAAAGTAGATCCATTTTGGTATACACCAATGATGCCACAGTTGATGATCTTGTTGTAGGCCACTATATTGT
>CANHSD010000070.1 GCA_947463105.1 Chitinophagaceae bacterium | reverse complement strand
ATGGATTGTATCCCAATGACACCAATCCATTCCTGGATGGCATATGCGCCTGCCTTGTCGTAGGGTTGATAATGGTCTACATAGTGAACGATCTGTTCCTCCGAAAGTGCATGAAAACTTACATGGGTGGTATCATGAAAGACTGTTTTCTTCTGGTCATCCTGCACACATACGGCAGTAATCACCTGGTGTTTTTTTCCGGACAAACGCGTCAGGATACCAATTGCATCAGCCCTATCTGTAGGTTTTCCGATGATTTCACCCTCCAATACCACAATTGTATCAGCAGCAACAATGATCGAATTGGATAGGTCAATTTGTTTGAGTTCCAGCACTGCCTGTATCTTTTTTTCAGCGATAGACATGGCAATATTGGCTGGGGATTCCTCAGGGTCAAAAGACTCGTCAGCATCTGAAACAAGGACATCAAAACTAAATTCTGCCCACTCCATCAGCATCTTTCGTCTTGGTGAGCCTGAAGCCAAGATTAGTTTTTTCATGATAAAAAATAAAATGACATGGAAAGGATACCAAACATCATGACCAGTTTAAGTTCTTTGCTGATCCTGGCAAAATCAGCCGTCAGTTGTGCATGATAAAGTTTTTTCAACATATAGAAAAGCTGGATGATCATGGCAAATGATAGTGTATAAAAAGGCCAGGTCCAGGAGTTTAACATGGCATAAAAGGCAATGGCAGCAAAGAGTCCTACAAGAACAAAGATCCAAACAGCTACAAATACTTTGGTGGATGGAATTCCCCAAGAAATCGGCATGGTGTTACATCCGAATCTCCTATCACCCTCCATGTCTTCCATGTCTTTCACAACTTCCCTGATCAGCGAAACAATGAAGGCAAAACCGGCATAAACCAAGGTCACTTTGTAAAGACTTCCCAATGCTGCCTGTTTCATTTGCATGTAAATAGCATCATTTAATCTTATTTCTGCAATGAACAATACCCCCACGACCCATGCAGTTAAAACAGAAATGATGAAGTTGCCAATCAACAATCGTTTTTTGAAAGCAGAAGAATAGAGCAACAGCAGCAGTACACTTAAAAAATTGAGTGCCAGCAACAAAAGATTGTTCAAATGCATTGCTACAATGGCAGTAAGAAAAAGACCAGCCAAAGACAATAACAGGTGCCACAACATAGCCCATCTCCTTTTGATTACCTTTCCGACAATCAACCTTTCTGGCTTGTTCACATTGTCAATATCGATGTCAAAATAATCATTGATGATGTAGCCTGCAGCAGCAATCAGTAAGGAGGAGACAAGCAATAGAAAAAAATCAGTTTCCTGCAACAGTTGTTTTGGTTGGCCATTGACGATGAAAGAAGGAACAATAATCCGATAATAAAACAAGGATTGTGTCAGTGCTATAAAAATAAGATTGGGATACCTGATCAATTGAAAGAAACCCTTTATTTTATGAATTCCATTCATTTATATGCTTTGAATATTGGTGGGTGCAGACCATAGCCCCTGGGTCCTGAGGACCTTTTCAATGATATCCCTCACACATCCATTGCCGCCTGATTTGGGGGAAATATAGTCAGCGTGTTGCAGTAGTTCGGGTGCAGCATCGGAAGGACATGATTTAATACCAACCGCTTGAAAGGCGTCCAGGTCTGGAAGATCATCCCCCATGAAAAGGGCAGATGACTTATCAATCTTCATCTCATTTAACAATTCATTGATTACCAATGACTTTTGAGGTGTATTCTCAAAAAACAGTTCAATGCCTAGCTTTGATAATCTTTCTTTAACCGGTGTTGAAGAAGACCCAGTTATCACAGCAACCTTCAAACCTGACTTCACGGCATGCTGCAATGCGTAACCATCTTTGATATCCATCTCACGAATCCATTCCCCATTGGGCATAACCAATATTTTACCGTTGGTCATAACACCATCTAGGTCAAAAACCAATAATTTAACTTGTTCTAATTTTTCTAATAAATGCATACTGAATAATAACAAAGTTAATCTATTCAGGATAATTAGCTTGACTCCCCAAAATGCACTGCTGTATATTTGCAATTACGCATAATTTATAAACATGACTACAGCACAGAAGCTGACCTTATTTTACCTTAAATCCAGTATAAAAATAGCCTCCCTCCTCTCGAAGCAATGGGGAGCATCCATTGCGTTTAACATTTTCTGTACCCCTTACCGAAAACCAAGAAATGTTCCCCCTCCCATTTTCCAACAAGCCATAGCCTTTGATATACTGGTTGATGGCCTTACCATCCATGGATACCGCTGGAACCCGAATGCCCTAAAGAAGATCCTGATTTTACATGGTTTTGAATCAAGGGCATTTAATTTTGACCGTTACGTTACTCAATTACTGAACAAAGGCTATGGCGTGGTGGCGATGGACGGCAAGGCACATGGCAATAGTGAGGGAAAGACCACTACCGCGCCAGAATATGCGGAGATGATCAGGGTGTTGGAAGAGAAACTGGGCAATTTTGACGGCTATATTTCCCATTCTTTCGGTGGCATTGCATTATGCCTTTACCAGGAAAACCACAATAATCCGGCAGCCAAGATGGTATTGATTGCTCCTGCTACAGAAACCCAATCTGCCATCGATCTCTTCAGCCAATTCTTTGGATTGAGCCCCAAAATAAAGGAGTCAATTTATACATACATCAAGTTGAAATCAGGCAATGAGGTATCCCACTACTCTATCAAAAGGATTGCCCCCAAGCTCGCCAATCCCATACTTTGGATACATGACAAGGATGATGACATCACCCCCTTTTCGGATGTGAAACCCTTCATGGACCTTTCTCCTAGCAATGTTGAATTCATGATTACTGAAGGGCTTGGGCACAGAAAAATATACAAAGACATCGCCGTGATGAAAAGGATAATTGATTTCATTTAAGAACAGATTTGTTAGAATTCATTCGCTTTATCTTATTATTGCATCGTGATGTACATCGATTCAGGGGCTAAACCCCAATCAATCGATTCAACAATTGGTGAGAAAACATATCAGAAGAGAAAGTAAAAATGGCAAAAAACCTACTTATAGTTGAGTCCCCGGCCAAAGCAAAAACCATTGAAAAGATTCTTGGTAGTGACTTTGAAGTGAAGAGCTGTTTTGGTCATATCCGCGACCTTGAGAAGAGTGAAATGGGTATTGACATTAAAAAAGGCTTCAAACCCAGGTATATTGTTCCGGATGAAAAGGAAAAAGTAGTCAAAGAACTGAAGCAAATTGCCAAAAAATCTGGTGAAGTATGGCTCGCAACGGATGAGGACCGAGAAGGTGAGGCCATCAGCTGGCATCTTTGTGAAGTGTTGGGTCTGGATCCTGCTACCACAAAGCGTATTGTTTTCCACGAGATCACCAAACCAGCGATCCGTGCTGCTGTAGAAAAACCAAGAACAGTAAACATGAACCTTGTCAATGCACAACAGGCAAGGCGAATTCTTGACAGGATTGTAGGATTTGAAATTTCCCCTATCCTTTGGCGAAAAATGAGCATGAGGGGAAACCTAAGTGCAGGACGTGTACAAAGTGTTGCAGTTCGTTTGATTGTTGAGCGGGAAAGGTCTATCAATGGTTTTACAGCCACTGGCAGCTTCAAGGTAGAGGGCTTCTTTAGGGCAAAAGACATCAACGGGAAGCAGGTCATCTTCAAAGCAGAAGGATCCAAAAAAAATACCCAGCAAGATGCTGAGCAATTTCTCCAGGGTTGTATTGGAGCAGGTTACACCGTAAAAGATGTACAAAAGAAACCAGCTAAAAAATCACCGGCTGCCCCATTTACCACTTCTACTCTCCAGCAGGAAGCGAGCAGAAAATTAGGATATGGTGTAAGCAAGACCATGCTAATTGCCCAAAAATTGTACGAAGCTGGTCATATCACCTACATGAGAACTGATAGCGTTTCATTGAGTGAAACGGCCATGGGTGAGATTTCAAAACAGATCACAGACAGTTATGGCAAGGAATACCTTCAGGTAAGGAAATTCAAAAATAAAAACGAATCAGCCCAAGAAGCCCATGAGGCGATCAGGCCAACCTACATGGACAAGCCAACAGTGGACATTGCTGATGGCCAACGCCTGTATGAGCTGATCTGGAAAAGAACCATGGCTTCCCAGATGGCAGATGCTGAACTGGAAAAGACCATTGCCGAAATAACGATTTCTACCCAACAAGAATTGCTCAAGGCAGAAGGTGAAGTGATGAAGTTTGAGGGTTTTCTCAAAGTGTACAATGAGAGCAGGGATGAGGAAGATGAAAACGAGGAACCATCCACTGAAGGCATGCTCCCTCCTCTGGCCAAAGGACAACAGCTAGAATTAAATGAAATGCTGGCCACTGAACGCTTCACAAGAGCACAGCCAAGGTATACGGAAGCCTCTTTGGTAAAGAAAATGGAAGAACTCGGCATCGGCCGTCCATCCACCTATGCACCAACTATCTCAACCATCCTCAAAAGAGGATATGTGGAGAAGAGAGACAAAGAAGGGATAAAAAGGGATTATCGTGTTTTGAAGCTCAGCAACAATACCATCTCCAAAGCAATAGAACAAGAAAATACGGGCGCTGAAAAATCCAAATTGTTCCCTACAGACCTTGGGTCGGTGGTAACGGATTTTCTGATCCAGCATTTCGACCAGGTACTGGATTATGGTTTTACTGCCAAAATTGAAAATGAGTTTGACAGCATTGCAGATGGCAATGAAGACTGGGGAAAAATGCTCAAGGATTTCTACGCTCCTTTCAAAAAAGACGTAGACGCTACGATGGAAACGGCAGAACGCATCAGCGGCGAGAGAGCGTTGGGCCATGAAGCCATAACAGGTAAACGTGTAATTGCCCGTATGGGCCGTTATGGCCCGATGGTGCAAATTGGCGAAACCACCGAAGAGGAAAAACCAAGGTTTGCCAAACTGAAGGCAGATCAAAGCATAGAAACCATCAACCTCGAACAGGCCATGGAATTGTTCAAACTTCCCAGGGTTCTCGGGGAATTTGAAAATGAGCCCGTACAGGTCAATATTGGCAGATTTGGCCCATATATTGCACATGACAAAAAGTTTTATTCACTTTCAAAGGAATATGATCCTTATGAAATAACACTTGATGTTGCCATACCTCTCATTGCTGAGAAGCGAAAAGCCAAGGATGAAAGGACCATTAAAATCTTCGAAAAGGAAAAGATCCAGCTGTTGAAAGGACCTTATGGTCCCTACATCAAGAAGGGATTGAAGAACTTCCCCATTCCTAAGGAAAAGCAAGACAATGTGCAGGATCTTACTATCGAAGAGGTACAGGCGATGATTGAACATGCCATTGCGAATCCAACCCGTGGCAAAAGAAGGGCACCCAAAAAATAATTGAAAAGGATCCATTGATGATCAACACAACTGGAGAAATCAATGCATTGCTGAATCTTATTGAGGATCCTGATGATGAGGTTTACCAAACCATTACCAGGCGATTCATCGGTTTTGGACAGGATGTTATTCCTGTGCTGAATGAATTTCAAGAACTGACAGATGACCCTGTTCAAGTAGCCAAAATCAACGCTATTGTTTCGCAAATTTCAATTTCATGCATAGAAACAGCCGTTGCGGATTGGCTGAAAAGTGAAGACCAATCAGTACTTGAAGCCTCTTTGTTTATTGCAGCCTACCTAAATCCTGAATATGACAGGGACCGGATGTTTTTCGAGGTCGAAAAAATCAGAAAAACCATTTGGCTTGAATTGAATGATTACCTAACGCCGCTGGAAGAAATCAACATCCTCAATAAAATCATTTTTGGCCACTACAACTACAAAGGTGTTGAACTTGCCAATTCAACGATCAACCATTTTGATCCCTCCCATTTGCTGACGAACAAGCTTTCAAATACCTTTCCCCTTGCATCTATTTACCTGATCATTGCTGAGATGTTGGGCGTCACGCTTTTGCCGGCTGATGTCCCCAAACAAAACCTTCTTTGTTATGTAGAAGAAGGCAGTTCAATCATTGCTGTGGAAGGCAGTGATATTCTCTTTTATTTAGACCCATTGAATGGACAGGTCTATACCCACCGCGATGTAGAGAATTATGTAAAAAAAATGAACCTCGCCCATCCTCCTGTAACCTACACACCCTCGAATGCCAGGAATTTTGTTCAACGGTGGCTCAAGGAAATTGCCAAAGCCGAACTGTCAAAAGGAGAGGCTGAACGTCATCAGGCACTTATGGCACTCATTTCATCGATGAATGCCTGATTTTATGCTATTTTACGAGCATCACAATTGTTTTGGCTAATTTTAGCCAAATCCTCTTGCA
This sequence comes from Chitinophagaceae bacterium, assembly GCA_947463105.1. Classification (GTDB taxonomy): domain Bacteria; phylum Bacteroidota; class Bacteroidia; order Chitinophagales; family Chitinophagaceae; genus Pollutibacter. Next base: position 5,828 of record CANHSD010000070.1, on the reverse strand, counting down.
TGACCATTTCCTGGAATGATTTTGAAAAAATTGACATCCGCTGCGGTACCATTCTTTCCGCAAAGCCTTTTGAAAAAGCGCTAAAACCCGCTTTTCAGCTGGAGATTGATTTTGGCAATTTCGGTATCAAGCATTCATCTGCCCAAATCACCCATCACTATTCCATTGAATCCCTTCCAGGAAGACAGGTGATGGCGGTCGTCAATTTTCCACCCAAACAAATCGCCAATTTTTTCAGTGAATGCTTGGTCTTGGGAGTCTACGACAGCAACAATGAGGTTGTACTGTTGGAGGCTGGTATGAAAGTAGAAAATGGAGCGAAAATAGGTTAGCAGGATTTTTATCATAAAATCATCAAATTCAATAGCTTTCAAAGGAATTTCAACTTATTTTCGTCAATATGAAAAAGTTCAGTCTTTCCCTTGCCCTAATGTTGGCATTATTTTCTTGTGAAGAGAAAAAAGATACTAAAAAGCCACAGGACGGGTCCAAATCTGGCCCCATTTCTGTTGAGGCCATTGTCATTAAGGCTACAACTGTTTCCGAGTCCATTGAAGTGGCCGGTAATATCCTTCCTTTCGAACTTACCGAGATCCGACCTGAGATTTCGGGAAGGGTCATCCAGCTCAATTTCAAAGAGGGTTCCACTGTTACAAAAGATGTTTTGCTTGTCAAATTATTTGATGGAGACCTTCAGGCACAACTCAAAAAATTGAAAGTGCAGCTGCAAATCGCAGAGAAAACAGAAGAACGCCAAAAGGAACTGCTGAAAATAAGTGGTATCAGCCAACAGGATTATGACCTCAGTCTTTTACAGGTCAATAACATCAAGGCCGACATAGAACTGACCATGGTAAACATTGGTAAAACAGAAATCAGGGCCCCTTATGCAGGAAGGATGGGCCTCAGGAATATCAGCCTTGGCGCTTACATTACGCCAGCCAATATCCTGACAACCCTCAGCCAGGTGAACATGAAAAAAATCAGCTTCAGCATCCCTGAGAAATACAGCAATGATATCAGGCCGGGCATGTCGGTTGTTTTTGGAATCGAAGGCAAAGAAGGTCAATATAAAGCCACAATCCTGGCTTCAGAATCAGTGATAGAATCAGAAACCAGAAACCTCAAAATACTCGCAACCATCAATGATGGAAACAATAACCTGGTTCCAGGTTCCTTCGCTAAGGTTGGCCTCACCCTGGGTTCAAACAATACTGCCGTGATGGTGCCATCCCAGTGCATCGTACCAAGTGCGCGCACCAAACAACTCCTGCTCTACCGAAACGGAACACCTGAATTTGTGAGCGTGACCACTGGATTGAGAAATGCGGAGAATGTTCAAATCACCAGCGGGCTAAAGCCCGGCGATACCGTCATTACAACAGGTCTTCTCTTCATCAGAAAAGATTCAAAGGTGAAACTCACCAAAGTAAATTAGTAACAACCCAATACTGGCCCAATGAATCTTTCTGAATTAAGCATAAAAAGACCGGTTTTTGCAGTTGTATGCAGCATTGTCATCATCATTTTTGGTGCCATTGGGTATAGTTTTTTGGGAGTCAGGGAATACCCTGCCATTGATCCTCCAGTGGTCAATGTAAGGACCAGCTATGTAGGAGCCAATGCAGAAATCATCGAACAACAGGTTACTGAACCGATTGAAAAAGCTGTGAATGGTGTTGAGGGGGTGAAAAATATCACCTCTTCCAGTTCTCAAGGCAGCAGCAGCATTACGGTAGAATTTGAGTTGGGTGTTGACCTCGAAAGGGCTGCCAATGATGTAAGGGAGAAGGTTTCTCAGGTAGCAGGAAGGCTTCCACAAGATATTGATGCCCCACCTACCGTGGCCAAACAAGACTCCGATTCTGATCCGATTGTTTTCATGCAAATGCAAAGCAACAAAAGGACCCTGCTGGAGCTATCTGACCTGGCAGAAAATATTGTGCAGGAAAGGTTGCAGACCATTCCGGGCGTAAGTGGTGTAAGTGTATTTGGACAACGCCCTGCCATGAGGATTTGGTTTGACCCCGTGAAATTATCGGCTTACAAACTAACCATCCAGGACGTAAAGTCTGCCCTCGACCGTGAAAACATAGAATTGCCGGGAGGAAAGGTTCGTGGGAATACCACCGAGATGACCGTTAAGGCCTATGGAAAGCTTACTACAGAAGAGGATTTCAATGACCTGATCATCAAACAAACAGAGGGCAAGAGCATCCGGTTGAAAGACATCGGGTACGCCATCATCGGGCCTGAAAATGAAGAGTCTGCTACAAGGAAAAACAATATTCGATCGGTGAACCTTGGTGTGGTGGCCCAGCCAGGATCCAACCAGGTTGCCATCGCCGATGAATTGTACAAACGGATTGATGTCATCAAAAAAGACTTGCCGCCAGACATTATTCTTGAAGTGGGTTACGACAAAACACAGTTTGTCAGGAAAGCCATCAAAGAAGTGAATGAGACCCTGATCATTGCCATTTTACTAGTGGTCATCATTATCTATCTGTTTTTCAGGGAATGGTCCATTGCCTTCCGGCCATTGATTGATATTCCTGTGGCCCTTGTTGGTGCTTTCTTCATCATGTACGTTTCCGGATTTTCCATTAACGTACTGACACTCCTGTCTTTGGTACTTGCCACAGGACTGGTGGTGGATGATGGAATTGTGGTAACGGAAAATATCTACAAGAAGATAGAACAGGGAATGGACAAGTGGAAGGCCGCAAGGGAAGGCTCCAAAGAGATTTATTTTGCTGTTATTTCAACATCCATCACGCTGGCCATCGTATTTCTTCCCATCATTTTCCTGCAAGGATTTGTAGGCCGGTTGTTCAGGGAATTCGGAATTGTTGTTGCCGGTGCTGTTTTGATTTCGGCCTTTGTATCCCTTTCACTGACACCGGTATTGAACATTTACCTGACCAAGAAAAATGTTCACAAGCATTCATGGTTCTACACCAAATCTGAACCGTTTTTCAGGGGCATGGAAACCGGATACCAACGCTGGCTGGCCGCATTCATGCGCAAAAGGTGGATCGCATTTGTCATCGTATTGGCCTGTGCTGGTGCCATATATTTTGTTGGAACAAAACTTCCTTCTGAGTTGGCACCGATGGAAGACAGGAACAGGCTGAGAACCAGTATCCTTGCACCTGAAGGAACAGACTTTGACTACATGGACCAGGTTGTTTATGACATCACTGAAAAGATCATGGATTCTGTATCTGAGCGCAATGTGGTGTTGTCTTTTGCACCCAATTTCTCAGGTGCTGGTGGAGCCAATGCCGCTTCCATCAGCATGGGTCTTGTGGATGCTAGCGAGAGGAAGCGCAGCCAAAATGAGATAGCACAGAGCATGAACAAAATGTTCAAGGATTATACCAACGTAAGGGTGTTGGTCTTGCAGGAACAGACCATTTCTGTTGGACAATCAAGCAGGGGCCAATTACCCGTGCAGTTTGTTTTGCAAAACCTCAATTTTGATAAACTCAAAGAAAAGGTTCCCATGTTCATGGACGAGGTTGTGAAGAGCCCTGTTTTTCAGGGAAATGATGTCAACCTCAAATTCAACAAGCCTGAATTGCAGGTAACCATTGATAGGCTCAAAGCCGGAGAATTGGGCATTTCCATCCTTGATATATCCAATACCCTTCAACTTGCGCTCAGCGGCAGAAGGTTTGGTTACTTTATCAGGAACGGCAAACAATATGAAGTGATCGGACAGGTAGACCGAAAAGACAGGGACGCCCCACTGGACCTCAAGTCTTTTTATCTGCGCAGCAAAACAGGACAGCTTATCCAATTGGACAACCTTGTCACGATTTCTGAAACCGCCACTCCCCCAACCATTTACCATTACAACAGGTTGAAGAGTGCCATTGTTTCTGCAGGTTTGGCCAATGGCAAAACACTTGGAGACGGCATCAAAGAGATGGAGCGTATTTCTAAAAAAGTGTTGGATGAATCGTTTACTACAAGCCTCAGTGGTTCTTCAAGGGATTTTGCCGAGAGTTCCTCCAATACCCAAAATGCCTTCTTGCTGGCACTGGTGCTGATCTTCCTTGTTCTGGCGGCACAATTTGAAAGCTTTATTGATCCATTGATTATCATGATTACTGTTCCTCTGGCCCTTGCAGGTGCCGTGATCAGTTTATCTGTTTTTGGACAGTCACTCAATATCTTCTCCCAGATTGGTATCATCATGCTGATTGGTCTGGTTACCAAAAACGGTATTCTCATTGTTGAGTTTGCCAACAAGCAAAGGGAAAAAGGAATGAACAAAATCGATGCTGTGTTGGATGCATCTGTAGCACGTTTGAGACCAATCCTGATGACAACCCTTGCCACAGCCCTTGGCGCATTGCCCATAGCCATGGCATTAGGATCGGCAGGAAAAAGCCGGATACCATTGGGTATTGTCATTATCGGTGGCCTGATGTTTGCATTGGTACTCACCTTGTTTGTAGTACCTGCGTTGTACAGTTATATTTCAAGGAAAAAAAGAGCTACCCATGAGAATTAAAGCAGTGTTGTTGAGCCTTCTGTTTGCGAATGCGGTATCATCGCAAGACAGCAGTTTCACCGCAAAGGAAGCCATTGACATGGCGCTGAAACAAAACCTCGATATTCAGATTGCCTCAACTGATCTGGATATTGCAAAGGCAAATAACAACCTGGGAAATGCTGGCGGTCTTCCAACAGTTGCAGGCAATATCTTCAATACAGAAGGCAATTCCAACATCAACCAGAAATTGGCCAATGGCAACAGCATCGTAAGAAACAATGTATCCAACAGCAACATCAATGCCAATCTTGCCATCAGCTGGAGAATTTACAATGGCATGCGGGTAAGGTCTACCCTAGAAAGATTTGATGCCCTGGAAAAAATGGGTACCATAGCAGTAACACAACAAATTGATCGGGTCATCTTTGATGTGCTGAATATTTACTATAACCTGATTCGTTTGAATAAACAGGTGATCGCCACCAAGGCCATCATTGATTTGTCAAAGGAAAGATTGAAAATTGCAGAAACAAGGTTCAATGTAGGAAACGGTGCCAAAACAGACATGCTGCAGGCAAAAATTGACCTGAATACACAGGAGGTGAATCTTCAGAACATCTATAAACAGGTGGCCAATACCAAGGCTTCCATGAATGCATTGCTTAAGAAAGATGCTGGTGCAGCTTTCAACCCAAAAGAAGAGCAGTTCAGCATCCCCTCTATTGAATACAACACCCTTGTTTCAAAAATTGACCAGCAAAACCCACAATTGCTGTTGGCTCAACAGGAAAAACTCAACCTGATGATTGAAAAAAAGATCATCAGTTCACAAAGGATGCCTTCAGTAAACCTGAATTCAAACACAGTTTTGAACAGGTCAAAATCAACTGCAGGTTTCTTTCTTACCAACCAAACCTTTGGGCCAAACATCGGATTAGGTATAGGTATTCCTATATTCAATGGCAATATCAACAAAACCCAACTGAAAGTCAACAGCATTCAACAGAAAAGGCAGGAGCTGCAAACAGAGCAACTGCGTTCGTTGTTACAGCGGGATCTGCTGATTGCATTTCAGGAATACCAAAATGCCGTTTCCGTATCCGTGGTTGAAGAAAGCAATGTAAAACTGGCTGAAGAGAATAATTTCATTTCCACAGAACGCTTCAAAAAACTTCAAAGCAATTCAATAGAATTGAGGCAGGCACAACTGAGCCTGATTGAAGCACAGGATCGTTATATAAACGCCCAATACAGGGCTCAAATTGCGGCAACAGCAATACACTACATCACAGGAGAGATAAGCAAGCATTAGGGCTTATTT
>CANHSD010000069.1 GCA_947463105.1 Chitinophagaceae bacterium | reverse complement strand
TGCCCAGGGCAGCATGCTGGATGTTGATTTTGGAACATTCCCATTTGTTACTTCTTCCAATACCATCTCTGCTGGTGTTTGCACAGGACTGGGCATTGCGCCACAGAAAATCAAGGAAGTCATTGGCGTCACCAAGGCCTATTGTACCAGGGTTGGCAGCGGACCTTTTCCCACAGAGTTGCATGATGAAACGGGCGAGCGCCTGAGAAAAATAGGCAGTGAATTTGGTGCAACAACAGGAAGGCCCCGCAGGTGCGGCTGGATTGACCTTGTTGCTTTGAATTTCGCGTGCATGGTCAATGGTGTTACACAGATTGTGATGACCAAGGCGGATGTGCTTGATGCCTTTGAGGAGCTTTCTGTTTGTACCAGTTATGGTATCGATGGTAAGCAAGAAAAAGCGGTTCCATACCAGATGTCGAAAATGCCTATTGCTCCTCATTATGAGCAGTTTGCAGGTTGGCAAACAGACATAACCAAGATCAGGGACAATGCCAGTCTTCCTCAGGCCATGAAGAATTATATTGAATATATCAATGGTTATTTGGGTGTTGATGTGAGCTATATTTCCAATGGACCAGAGCGTGATCAAATCATCAAAGCATAGTAATCAGCATAAATAGAAAAAATATTTTCAAAATATTTGGTCAAGTAAAAAAGTCTCAGAAATTTTACAGCGTAAACCGTATGTTGCTATGGCAAAGTCTATAAAAGAAAAAAAGGTTACCGCTACACCTTCAGGAAGTGAAACTTCTTCAAAAGCTGCAAAGTCAGCACCCAAGTCGAAGAAGAAAGAGGAAGATGATGATGATTTTGATCAGGACGATGAATTGCCTGCAAAAAAATCAGGAAGATCTTCTGATGACGACGACGACGCAGATGTTGATGTTGATGATGATTGGGAAAAATCTGAGGATGATGAAAGCTGGGATCCAGACTTCCAGGAGTTTGACATTCCCAAGTCCAAGTCTTCCAAGTCAGGCGGCGGTAAAAAAGCTTCAGACGATGAGGACTTTTCAATCGATGATGAGTTCAAGGACCTGGGCTATTTTGATGATGGTGCAGGTGGCGGTGGCGGATTCGACGATGATGATGATTTCTAGGTCATCCCCTCTTTTTTGCAGCCTTGATGTTTCTTGTTGGAGCAGGTAGATTAACAGGTTCAGGGAAACCATCTCCAGCACCCAAATTTTGTTGCATGATCAACAAGATGGATTCTTGTACAATCTGGTTTCGCCTTTGTATGAATACGTTGATTTTTTCCCTTGGCAACCGCATAGGATAGGGCTCAGTTGACACTTTTTTATCAAAATCCGGGTTCCACTTATTGAACTGGATAAGGTCAATGGCAAGATTCTTGGTGATGACCTGGCTTGCATATTTGCCAGTAATGCGGATGGTATCTGTTGAGGAAAGCTCTTCTGCAGTAAGTAACGGCAAGTTTTGATCCGGTTTCTTTATTCCCGTTGTTTCACTCCCATTGCGTTCAAAAATATAGTGGGTAGCAATGAATTTCTTTACATGGTTCCTGGACTCGGCAGGCAGTTGATGCTGGATTACCCAAAAATCCCTTGACTTCTTTGCCGCAATGATTTTTTCTACCCTTGCGGGGCCTCCGTTGTAGGCGGCCACCACCAGCAACCAATCCCCCAGCTGTTCATAGAGCCGGCTCAGAAACTTTGCTGCGGCATGGGTGCTTTTATACAGATCCATTCTGTCATCTCTTGTAGCGGTTACAATCAGCCCCAGGTCTTTTGCTGTGCCAGGCATGAATTGCCAGTGACCTACTGCTCCTGCTGAAGACAAGGCCGTGCTTTTGAGGTCTGATTCAATGACGGCGAGATATTTGAGTGATGGGGGAAGGTGGTATCTGTTGAGGACAGATTCAATCATGATGAAATAGGGCTGTCCCCAAACTTTCATGTTGGTCAAACGGGCTTCATGAATTTCCAGATAATCCTTTACAAATCCTACTGCTCGTGGGTTTAACTCATCCCATTGTATGGTGGGTAGCTTGCTGGTATCCGCTTGTTGAAATGGTGAGGCATGGCCGGAGAAGAGCAGGAAGACGGCCAATAGACATACAATGGAAGATTTGCCCAAAGCCATGGTTAAGGTTTTAAGGCCCCGGAGGAAAAATCCAGGAGCTTATTTTCCTGCAGCCTGTCAGACATCACCTGCACGCCAAAGGGCATGCCATTGGAGTGTTTGAAGAGCGGTAGGGATATGCCCGCAATTCCTGCAAGATTGGCATAGACAGTGTAAAGATCACCCAGAAACATCTCAACGGCATCATTGCTTTTTTCGCCAAAACGAAAAGCCGTTGAGGGCGTAGTTGGCATCAGGATAAGGTCATATTCCGCAAATACTGCATTGGTCTTCTCTGCAATCAGGCGCCTTACCTGTTGTGCCTTTGCATAATAGGCATCATAATATCCTGTACTCAGTACAAAGGTGCCCAGCATGATCCTTCGTTTTACTTCTTTTCCGAAGCCTTCTGACCTGGTTTTTTTATAGAGCTCATTCAGGTTATTGGTCTGGTTGCTTGTTCTGTACCCAAATTTGATTCCGTCGTAGCGCGATAGATTGGAAGATGCTTCCGCAGTGGTCAGCACATAGTATGCTGGAACGATATGATCAAGATAATTAAAATCAACGGGTTCAACGGTATGGCCGTTTTTTTTGAGCATCTCCATCCAGTCGATGATGCTTTTCCTGATCTCAGGATCCAGGGATGGATGTTCAAGGCTTTGTGGGAAGTAGGCCAGGCGGTACTGGCGGGCGGTATTGAGCTGTGCTGCATAGTCCGGCACCGGGGCATCGCTGCAGGTACTGTCGAATTCATCCTGCCCTGCAATTACGGAAAGCACAATAGAAAGGTCTTCTATGTTTTTGGAGAAAATACCAATCTGATCAAATGAAGAAGCATATGCCAGCAGTCCGTATCGGGAAATCCTTCCATAGCCTGGTTTCATGCCAACAATACCACAAAAATCTGCTGGCTGCCTTACCGAACCGCCTGTATCTGATCCTAGGCTTACCATGCACATGTTGGCCTGTACGGCTACGGCTGACCCTCCAGAGGAGCCTCCGGGAACCCTGCTCTCGTCTTGGACATTCAATACCCTGCCATGAACAGAATTCTCATTGGAAGAGCCCATGGCAAATTCATCGCAGTTCAGGTTGCCAATGATGATGGCATCCTCATCCAACAAGCGTTGAATGGCTGTTGCATTGTAGATGGCCGTGTAGCCTTTCAAGATGCCCGAAGCTGCACCTACATGGTGATTGTTGTAGCAGAGCACATCTTTGATGCCGATAACGACGCCGTAGAGTTTGCCCCAGGAGTTGGGGTCGTTGTTTTTTTGGTCAAGGATTTTGGCCCTTTCCAGTGCTTCTTCCTCAAATACTTCAATAAAGGCATTCAGGTGATGCTTGCTTGCAATTTGGTCAAGATAGGATGAAGTGATGTCCTTGCAGCTGAGTTCGCCGCATAACAATTTTCTTCGGAGTTCCGGTATAGAATGGTGAACGTACAACCTTGGTAGCTAAGAATTAGTTGGCTTGCTTGTCTTTTTCTTGCATGCCGTCTTCGATCTCTTTCTTTACGTTGGATTTTGCATCGTTGAACTCACGAATGCCCTTTCCCAGGCCACGCATGAATTCAGGGATTTTGCGGCCACCGAAAAGGATCAAAACAGCAAGTATGATGAAGATCCACTCAGAACCACCGGGCATTGCCAACAAAAATGCGCTATTGGATAACATGGTATTAAATTTTGATAGAAGACAAATCTACTATTTTTTTCATGGCTTTAGGAAGCATGGGCATAAAAAAAATCCCGCACCAGGCGGGATTAACAAAAAATTGTGCGAAGGAGTTATCTGACTCTTTTTTCCTTGATCCTTGCTCTCTTACCACTTCTTTCTCTGAGGAAGTAAAGCTTGGCACGGCGAACCTTACCAGTTTTGTTCAGGGTAACTGATTCAATATTGGGTGAAGCAACGGGAAAAGTTCTCTCAACACCAATACCATCAGAGATTTTCCTTACGGTAAATGTCGCAGTTCCAGTGGTTCCCTGGCGCTTGATTACATCACCCTTGAAGCTCTGGATCCTTTCCTTGTTTCCTTCAATGATCTTATAGTTAACGGTAACATTGTCACCGGCCTTGAACTTAGGGAAATTGTTGACTGGGGTCAACTGCTCGTGTACAAATGCGATTGCTTGATTCATAACCTAAAATTTGGAGTGCAAAAGTATAATTATTCCTATTTATTACAAAATCTATTTATTATCTGGCTACGTTGACAGCCCTCTTTTCACGAATCACCGTTACTTTGATCTGTCCCGGGTAGGTCATTTCTGTTTGGATCTTCTGTGCCATTTCAAAACTGAGCTTATCGCTGTCGCCATCTGAAACCTTGTCGGCTTCAACAATGACCCTCAGTTCCCTTCCTGCCTGGATCGCGTAGGCTTTTTCTACCCCCTGGTATGTCATGGCCAGGTTCTCAAGGTCCTTGATCCGTTGGATGTATTGTTGCATGATCTCCCTTCTGGCACCCGGTCTTGCACCGCTGATGGCATCACAGGCCTGGATGATGGGGGAGATGACATACTGCATTTCAGTTTCATCGTGGTGGGCAGCAATGGCATTGACTACGGCAGGATTTTCACCGTATTTTTCAGCCAGCTTACCTCCCAGCAATGCATGGCTCAATTCGGTTTCCTCATCAGGAACTTTTCCGATATCGTGCAAAAGACCGGCTCTCTTGGCCAGCTTGGAGTTCATTCCCAATTCTGCAGCCATGATACCACAAAGGTTGGCTACTTCACGGCTGTGCATCAGCAGGTTCTGGCCATAAGAAGACCTGAACCTCATTTTACCAACCACGCGCACCAATTCCTTGTGTAGACCATGGATACCCAATTCGATGATGGTTCTTTCACCAATTTCCATCACCTGCTCTTCCAATTGCCTGCGGGTTTTTTCAACTACCTCCTCAATCCTGGCAGGGTGAATCCTTCCATCACTGACAAGGCGTTGCAATGCAAGCCTGGCGATCTCCCTTCTCAATGGGTCAAAAGAAGACAGCACAATGGCTTCTGGTGTATCGTCCACCACGAGGTCAACTCCAGTAGCGGCTTCAATGGCACGGATGTTACGGCCTTCGCGTCCGATGATTTGTCCTTTTATTTCGTCACTTTCCAGTTGGAATACAGTAACGGTATTTTCGATGGTTTGCTCTGCTGCAGTACGCTGGATGCTCTGGATGATGATCTTTCTGGCTTCCTTGTTGGCCTTCTGGCGTGCATCCTCAATGATCTCCTGCTGCAGGGAAAGTGCTCTGGTATGGGCCTCTTGTTTGAGGCTCTCAATCAACTGGGCCTTGGCATCTTCTGCGCTAAGACCGGCAATTTTTTCCAGCTTGCGGATATGCTCTTCCTGGTGCTTTTCGAGTTCTGTCCTTTTTTGGTTGACGATCTCAATCTGTCTGTTGAGGTGCTCCTTGATGGTGTCGTTTTCCTTTACTTGTTTTTCAACTGCTTCAAGCTTTTGGCTGGTGGTTTGCTCCTTTTGCTTGATCCTGTTTTCGGCGTCATTGATTTTCTTGTTCTTCTCCAGGGAATCTCTCTCGTGGTCTGCCTTGAGTTGGACAAAACGCTCTTTTGCTTCTAGGAGTTTTTCCTTTTTGAGGTTTTCAGACTTGAATTCTGCGTCTGAAAGGATCTGTGCTGCTTGTTTTTTGGCTTCTTCGACCCTGGCCTGGGTATCTTTTGCGAAAATTAATTTACCCAGTCCGAGACCAGCCAATGCGGCTATAATCCCTGTGATGATGGGTATGATGAGTGACGATTCCATGAATAATTGTTTTTTTCTGTTTCATAATCAATCCCTTCGAAAATATTTCATACGGGGGCAATACTGGCGAAGTTAACAAAAAAAGGGGATAAAACTGCGTTAAAAAGGGGCATCAATCCATCAATCCTTTCTCAATCGATGCCTCTATACGGGATAAAAATGCTTCCGTATCGTGGTCTGCGGCTACCTGTGCATGGGAGGGTTGTTCCTCTGTAACAAACGACAACAGCGACATGGCCAGATAGTCTTGCATGTCCTTGCCAGGGTATTGACTTTTGAATTGGTTGAGCTGGTTGTCCATTTTCTTGGCCATCTTTCTCACGGTCTCTTCATCTTCAGCTTTTATTTTCAAGCGGTATGATCGGTCGCCTACCGGAAGATTTATTGAAATCAAATTTTGCATTTTCGTAAATTATATATATTTTTATTCACAATTTATTAACCAAGAGGAGATTGCCACCGTGTTTTTTATCCAATGAGATTCAAAAAACAAAACATTTGCCATGTTAGCAAAGCCAAAAACTCCGATTTTCATTGACAACCTCACCATTGAGGTAGAAGAAGCCAATCACCATCCATTTCGGGTTTCCCTCAAGAGTGAAGATGGTAAAATTTGCTGTAAAACGGAAAAAAACATCCATTCTGGGAAAAGTTCAGTACGATGGGAAGGGCTGAATGATTTACCCTACGGCATTTATACTTTACAGTGCAGCCAGGGAGAGGAAGTGATAGAGGTAAGGATGGTGAAAAGGGTTTAATCCTGGTCTCCCAATAACGCAATACAGCGGTCTATCTCTTTGATGTACTCATTGATTTTTTTCTCCAAAACCAAATTTGAGGTTTTAGCATCACCAGAAGCCCCATTTCTCAGCAGGGTCATCTGCAATTCCATTTGTTCATTTTTGGTTTTCAGCTCATCCCATTGCAATTTCTTGTCCTCAAGTTCCTTGCGCATTTTTTCATTCTCACGCTTGTAGTCACGTAGTTTTGATGTGAGGACCCCTAGTTTTTCCTCTATCCTGCTGAATGTTTCTTTTTGTTCCGGCATGGTTATTTTCTAATCTCTGCGAGCAGGTTTTTTTCAATGTTGCTGGTAATCTTGGTCATCATCTTGTCAATTTCCTCATCTTTCATGGTCTTGCTGTCGTCAAGAAAGGTGAAATTCATGGCCAGTGACTGTTTGTCCTTTCCAAGTTTTTCACTTTTGAACACATCGAACAGCCTGTAGCTCCTGAGTTGTGGAATGGACAGGGCATTCAACAATTTTTCAATATCACCATAGGTCACATTTTTATCTGCAACAAAGGAGAGGTCTCGCTGAACGGCAGGGAATTTCGATATCTCCTTGTAACGGATGGTGTTTTTTTCACCAGCCTTCAGCCAGTTGTTCCAGTGGATGTCTGCGAACCAAACCGGTACGCGGATATCAAACTTTTTCAATAGCTCTGCCGAAGGTTTGCCAATGGTCAACACTTTCAGCTTACCAGCATAACCAGTAAGGGCATATTCAAACCTTTCGGAGGCTTCAATCTCGAATTTGATTTTTTCAATCCCCGACTGAACCTGCAAAGACTTGATGACTCCTTTCAGGTAGAAAAGGTCAGCCTCTTCTTCCTTCTTGTTCCAGGAATCCTCATTGATTTTTCCTGCTGTGAACAAGGCAAGGTGATCGTCTTCAAAATAAGCGGTTTCGTTTTTTGAATAGGTTTTGCCGAATTCAAAAAGCCTGATGTTCTCGTTCCTGTGGTTCAGGTTTCTGGCCAGGGTCTGGAGCCCTGTTTCCAGCATAGTCAACCGAAGGGTATCCAACTCAGAACTGAGGTTGTTCAACATTTTTACCGCACGTCCCATTTCCTCTTCAGTGTAGTTGGCACTGTGCGTGATGGAATTGTTGAGCATTTCATTAAAGCCAATGCCTGCAAGAATTCCAGAGAGTTTCTCCCGCAAGGGGTAATCCCTGTTTCCGGCAGAAACTGACGGTGAAATACGGATGCTGGTAGGAATGTCTATATTATCAAAACCATCAATGCGCATGATTTCTTCAATCAGGTCTGCGGGGATGCTTACATCGGTTTTATGTGTTGGCGTGTTGACTGTGATGGAGGCTTCATTTTCTTCCAACAAACCAAATCCCATTCCAAGGAGAATGTTCTTTACTGTTTGTTTTTCGTAAGCCTTTCCACTCATTTTCTGGACGTAAGCATGTTCCAGTTTAATGACCGGCTTGCTGTTGGGGGTTGGATAAACGTCAACAGGGTCAGCAGTTGTTTTTCCTCCTGCAAATTCACCAATCAGCAGGGTTGCCTTTTTCAACACCTCCAGGGTTTGGCCGATGTCAACACTTTTTTCAAAATGCATGGCCGCATCAGTTCTCAGCTGGTGTTTGAATGAACTTTTTCTGATGGAAACAGGGTGGAACCAGGCACTTTCAAGAAATATGTTTTTGGTAGATTCTGTTACGCCACTGCCCTTTCCGCCAAAAACACCGCCCATGCACATGGGGTTGCTTTCGTTGTCGCAGATCATGAGGTCTCCGGCCTCCAGTTTCCTTTCCTTTTCGTCCAGCCCAATGAATGCTGTTCCTGCAGGAAGGTTTTTGATCCTGACCTTTCCGCCCTTGATCTGGTCTGCATCAAAAGCGTGCAGGGGTTGCCCCGTATCGTGCAGGATATAGTTCGTGATGTCTACAATATTGTTGATGGATCTTTGCCCGATGGCTTTCAAGCGCTGTTGCATCCATTTGGGTGCTGCTCCTACCTTCACATCATTGATGAGCATACCTGTGTAGCGTGGGCAATCTGCTGTATTTTCTACGATTACTTCTATTGGACATGCAACACCTGTGGCAGGAATTTCATTTTTCAATTGAATGATGGGCTGGATCGAGGTTCCTTCATGGTGGTTCAACCAGCTGCAAACATCCCTTGCAACACCAAGATGGCTCATGGCATCGCTGCGGTTTGGCGTGAGGCCAATATCAATGATGTGGTCTTCGTATGGTTCAAAAAGGCGGGCAACCGGAATCCCGACAGGCGTTGCTGCGTCTAATATCTTGATACCGCTATGGTCTGAACCAAGCCCAATTTCATCGTCTGCACAAATCATGCCATGGCTTTCAATGCTGCGGATTTTTGCCGCCTTCATGGTGATGGGGTCTCCTGTTGTAGGATAAATGGTTGTGCCAATTGGTGCAATAATGACCTTTTGGCCTGCAGCAACATTGGGCGCGCCACAAACGATTTGCAGGGGATGTTCACCCCCAGTGTTCACCGTGGTTACAGAAAGCCTGTCGGCATTTGGATGCTTGTCTACGGTAAGCACCTCTCCGGTGATCAGCCCCGCCAGGTTTCCCTTGATCTCCTGGTATTCCTCGTATCCTTCCACTTCAAGCCCGATGGAGTTCAATATCAGGGAAAGCTTTTCATGGGCGATGGGTGCAGCAAAATAGTCCATCAGCCATTTGTATGAAATCGTCATAGCCGCAAATATAATACATCTGTGCGAAGCGCTTCAACCTCTCGAATGTGAATAACCCCACCCCCCCTGTCAATAACCCCCCTTTTGCTGTGGACAGACCAGTGGATAGCCTGTTCCCAATTAATGTTTTTTTAAAATGCAGTTTGCTTCGGGCAACCTTGGTATATTCGCTCTCCAGACCTTTCGGGTAATGGAAATGTGATTGAAAACGATTTGAAAAGCAAGTAAATGGACCAAACTAACATAAACCGGGACAGGAGAAACAAGCGGAAAACGGCGCCAGAATTCAATGCCATGGCCTATGGCAAGGTGCCGCCACAATCCCGTGAATTGGAGGAAGCAGTATTGGGTGCCGTGATGCTGGAACGTGCTGCATTTGATATTGTCATCAATGTGCTGAAACCCGAGTGTTTTTATGTGGAGTCTCATCAAACGGTTTTTCGCGCCATCGTAAGATTGAACACCGACAACAAGCCCATCGATTTGTTGACGGTTGTAGAAGAGTTGAAGACCATGGAGATGTTGGATGCTGTCGGCGGTCCTTATTTTATCTCAAAACTGACCAATGCAGTTGTCTCTGCAGCCAATATTGAAGCCCATGCCCGTATTGTGCAGGAAAAGTTCATCCAAAGGGAATTGATCCGCATCAGCACTGAAATCATCACAGATGCCTATGATGATTCAACAGATGTTTTTGACCTGTTGGACAGCGCAGAACAAAAACTGTTTTCCATTGCCAACGATCAACTGAAAAAAGAATTTGATACACTGGGCAAGAGTGTGATGGATACGTTGAACAAGATTGATGAGATGAGGGCCCGGAATGAGGACATTACAGGCGTTCCGACTGGTTTTCCAACCCTTGATAAAACAACCTATGGTTGGCAGCGTTCTGACCTCATCATTCTTGCGGCACGTCCCTCTGTGGGTAAAACCGCTTTCGCGTTGAACCTTGCACGGAATGCCGCCATGCATCCTACCAAACCCACTGCAGTGGCCTTTTTCAGCCTGGAGATGAGCACGAGCCAGCTGGTGCAAAGGATCCTTTCTGCTGAAAGTGAGATCCATCTGGAAAAAATATCAAGGGGCCGCATGGAAGACCATGAAATGCAACAGCTCTATAAAAAAGGAATTGAGCCCTTGACCAAGGCCAAAATATTTGTGGATGACTCTGCGGCACTCAACATTTTTGAACTAAGGGCCAAATGCCGCAGGCTAAAAAGTTTGCATGATGTAGGCCTGATCATCATTGACTATTTGCAGTTGATGAGTGGATCCAGCGACAACAGGAATTCTAACCGTGAGCAGGAAATCAGTACCATTTCAAGGAACCTCAAGCAACTGGCGAAAGAGCTGCAGGTGCCCATCATTGCCCTTAGCCAATTGAGTCGTGAGGTTGAAAAAAGAAAAGACGGGCAGAAAGTGCCACAACTTTCTGATCTCCGTGAATCGGGAGCCATTGAGCAGGATGCAGACATGGTAATGTTCTTGTATCGTCCTGATTATTACGACATCACCACCAACGACATGGGTGAAGACACCAAGGGGGATACTTATGTAAAGATTGCCAAGCACCGTAACGGTTCTTTGGAGAACATCAAACTCAAGGCTAAATTGTTTATCCAGAAATTTGAGGAACACGAAAGCCTGGATCCTTTTGGAAGGCCTGCTGACGGGGGCGGAGGTGGAAGCTGGAGGCCTGTGAATGAAGATGGTGGTAGTGCCAAACTCTACATCCAGAAAGGCAGCAGGATGAATGACAGTCAGGATGATATGGAAGACACGCCATTTTAGCAAGCGTTGAAATTGGTCATACAATGAATGCTTTACCTCTTTTTCATTTTCCTGCCCTGCAATCATCTCAGGGAACCATCAACCTCACTGAGGAAATCAGAAAACATGCTGTTACCGTTTTGCGCATGCAAGTGGGGGAGCAGTTGATGTTGACAGACGGCAAAGGCTTTTCTGCAACAGCTGATATCCTGCAGGCTGACAAAAAGCAACTCATGGTTGCTTTGGGACAAATGATTGCGCATCCTGCACCGCAAAAAAAGATGATCCTTGGCATTTCATTGTTAAAGAATACGGCGAGATTTGAATGGATGCTGGAAAAGGTCACCGAAATTGGCATCACTGCGATCATTCCCTTGCTGGCAGAAAGAACCGAGCGACAGCATTTCAGGCAGGAACGTTTTCAGCAAATCCTTGTCAGTGCTTGTCTGCAGTCTGGACAATTTCATTTCCCCACCTTGCATGAACCCATCAAGATGGCAGCTGTTTTTTCAATGGATTTTCCTCCAAACAAATTCATCGCACATTGTATGGAAGGAAACAAACCCCAGCTGACTGGGCAATCTTCAGACAGCATCTTGTTGATTGGTCCAGAAGGTGATTTTACCGCAGAGGAGCTAGCCCTTGCAATACAACACAATTTTGAACCCGTAGGCTTGGGTGAATCGCGACTGAGAACTGAAACTGCCGGGATTGTTGGCGCAGTCTTGTTGAGGGGCTAGGCTATTTTTCTGCCTTGATCATGGGCTCGTACAATTCAACCGGCTTTGTCTTTTTCCTCATCCGCATGTTCAACATTTCAACCCCAAAAGAGAATGCCATCGCAAAGTAGATGTAACCTTTTTCAATATGGCTTCCGTGCAGGGGCTGCAATCCTTCAAAGAAAAGGCTGAAACCGACAATCAGCAAAAAGGCAAGTGCCAACATTTTCAATGTTGGATGCTTGTGAATAAAAGTGGAGATTTTTTCTGAGAAGAAAAACATGATGATCATGGCAATGACCACAGCCACAATCATGATCTCTACATGCTTTGCCATTCCCACTGCCGTGATGATGCTGTCAAAAGAAAAAATCATGTCAATCAGGA
>CANHSD010000068.1 GCA_947463105.1 Chitinophagaceae bacterium | reverse complement strand
CCCAGATAATCCACACCCAGTGCATGCCAGACAAAAGATTCATTGCCCTGGTCGCGGCCCTTGTAGACACCATTCCAACCCCTGCCGATCTCTTCTGTGCTGAACACCAGCTCTCCGTATCGGTTGTACACCTTGAAATACACAATCCTTGCAATCCCCACAGGAATCGGTATCAGCCTGTCGTTCAGGCCATCGTCATTCGGCGTAAACGCTGTAGGAACAAATATCTCAGGAGGGGTCTTGTAAACCTTCACTTTTACTGTATCAAAAGCAAAACATCCTTCTTTGGTGGCAACCCTTACCACATAACTGATGTCATCGTTCAACTTGGCAACAGGACCAGCAATCAACCCATTGTTGAGAAAGGATGTTGGACTCCAACTGTAATTCAATCCTCCTGTAGCCAGCAGTTGCAAGGGCTGACCAATCACAGCCACCGTATCATTGCCCGCAAAGGCCTTTACCCGTGGTACAACACTGACCCTTACCGTATCGTATACAGGACGGGGGCAACCCTTGTCTTCATAAACCCCAACAACATAATTGGTGGTGTCCCAGGGGCTGGCTATCGGGTCTTGCCTTGTCTGGTCATCCAGGGTATTGCCAGGATACCAGAGATACCTGGCGCCGCCAGTAGCACGCAACCGTACCTGAGAACCATAGCAAATAAAAGTATCTAGTCCTGCAGAGGCTACCGGATAAGGAACCGTGGTTACCACAAAACCATCATTGGCCTGGCACTTGCCAATCGTTGCCAAAACCGAATAACGGGTGGTCTGCGTGGGACGGACCCAAGTATTCTTTGCTGAAGGATTTGAAACAGTGGCAGTCGGAGACCATTGGTAGTTGACCCCATCAGAAAAAGGACGAAGGAAAATACTATCGCCCAAACAAATTGTGGTGTCCATCCCCGCCTTCAAGGAAACAAAGGTCTTCACATCCACAAAAACAGATGCACTGTTGATGCAGCCAGGAGACTGCGTTAAGGTAACCGTATACCGCGTCGGAACATCCGGACTCACCAAAGGATTGGAAATGCCTGTGTTGCTGATGTTGTAGCTCGGAGACCAGGAATGAACACCAATGCCAGAAGCGGTGAGTTGTAAAGTATCAATGTTACAGATCAAGGTATCTTTGGGAACAATCAGGGTTGGCTTGTCTGCCACTGTAATTTGTTTCAAGACTGTATCGACACAGCCATTGCTGTTGGAAACAATCAGAGAGACAGTGAATACACCTGTCTGAGGATAAATATAGGATGAAGACGCATTGATAGAAGTATCATCATTGGCATTTACATTGCCAAAATCCCATTTCCATTTGTTGACGGTACCGTAGATGGTTTTTGAGTCATCATTAAATAAATAGGGGACTCCTTTGCAGGTTTCCTGGACAGTAAAATCTGTAGTAAAGCCTGGATATACTTTTGCAATGGTATATCCGGTATCTGAGCACTGATCATTCTTGTTGGTGATCAGGCGGACGGTATAATCTCCTGCAGCGGGAAATGTGAATGAAGGCGATGGATCTGTAGATACATCAGTTGTAGAAGATGCAATACCAAAGTCCCAATCAAATGTCTTGATCAGTGGGCTTGTAGAATTGTTTTTAAAATTGACGGTAAAGCCATCGCATGAAATGTTTATGGGATCAAGGTCTGCACCAGCGATACTACAATCGGCAATTTTCAGGTGAAGATCTTTCCGGTGAACATTGATAACTTGTCCATTTCTTTTTTCTACCACAGCCACTGTAATGACATAAATACCTGCCACCGGAGCAGTTCCAGTAATCATTCCTGTAACCCCATTGATCTGAACCATAGGGCCTAAGGGCAATTGAGCACTGAATCCGAAATTATAATTCAGGGAATTGTAGGGAGGTGCGTTGGCAACAGTTGGTGCAGGCCCCATCGAAGTTCCACCCAGATAGGCTTCTTCAAACTGATAGCTCAACTCATCCTTGTCAGCATCTACTGCTGCGAAATCATACTTGAAATAGTTGTTGGCACAAATTACAACAGTATCGCTGGTCTTGAAAAAAGGAGAACTATTGAGAGGAGCATTTGGACCACTGCTTGTGCCGGGAATGTTTGCTGTATAGGTTACACCGGCATTTTGAGAATTGACAACATTGAAAATTCCATCAATCCTGCAGCAACGCTGGTAAGAAATAGCATAACCCAATGCACTAAAAGGCAGGTCAATTTCAAACGTATAATACCCAACTTCATAACAGATCACGGGAGGATTGCTGATGCATGGGTCGGGCTTAACAAGGGCAATCGTTTCCTTTGATGTCAGCGGTATGCTTCTGTTGGCAAAAAAGTTGGTACTCCCTCCAGGATAAATGGTAATGGTGGCATTGGCGTCGAGCTGCGCCCCATCAGTATTGCAATCACGGTACAACTTGAGTGTGACGCTGTAACGCCCGGAATTAGAGGCACTACCGGAAGGGCCAAGGTAGGTATAACTCATCTCTCCCCCTGCTATGTGCTTTGCGTAAGAGGTAAGCGAAATGAAAAATAAGGCAATCAGGATAGACAGGACTCGTTTCTCCACCAATTTGAGTTAATCGAATTGTTAGCGTGCTTTGCGATAAAATTAACCTTTTGTTTTTTCAAATGACAACTTCTCCAAAGAAGTATCTATGGACTTCAATGCTTTAACATTTTTTTTCATCCCTGCTCAACATCCAAGACCTAAAGGAAAGTGCCAGGATGAGGGGGAATAAACCAACATTGATGATACCAGGCTGCAACAAAACGGGGATCATCATGAGCAAAAGCAGGAGGCTGTAGTAACGGAGGTAGGTTTTCAGCCATTTTCGAGATCTTTTGATGCTGAAGGCAACCAGCAAGTTGATAGGCATCGCCCAAACCAGGTTGAGGTTGCTGGCAAAACTCTGGTGATCGGTTCCGAACCACATGTATAGCAATAGGAGGCCAAGCAGGCCAGATAATACAAAAATGATCCTGTCCATGATCGACTGAAATGAAGCGATGGCTTTCGACCTGAAAAAAGAAGGAAGGACGACCAAAAATGCAAGGAATGAAAAGAAAAACAAAGGTGTCTGCCAGAAAGGTAGTTTTATGGGAAGATCTTGCGCATTGGGCAAATGCACCTGATCCCTTTCCACCAACTTTACACTTCCTTTAATGGCAATGGAGACTCCCTGGGCAAGGTAATCTGGCAAGAACATACACTCAGCTGTAGTCATGGTTTTATCCGCACCAATACCCAACAAAAGATCAATGCCAAGGGTTGTCCATTGCATCTCAGCTCTTGATAGATAATTGTGCAGATAATCCCGGAAGGTCGTTCCATTTTCAGCAAAGGCTTTGGGCTCAAAAGCATTGTCTTTGTTGGTCTTGAAAATGATATCCCTCAACCTTGTGGCACAATTATCGTATAAAAAATCATACTTGTAATACCTATTCTCTTCCCTTACATTCTCAAAAAGGCTGAGCTGTATTTCCTTTTTTTCAATTGGGCTCAACTGCAAAACCTGCTCCTTCACCCCTCTTTTGAAATACGCATATTCATAAAGAAAATCAGGGAAGCTTTGCTGGCTGAGAAAATACATCAGCTTGCCGCGAACAAATTTTGAATAGAAATCAGGATCATCAAAATTGAATGTGCCATAGTTGTAGATGATGTCAGTATTGGCTGCTGAGTCAACAATCCTCAATGCAGTATGACCAAACACTGAATAAAGTTCCGCTCCGGGGGCACAGGTAATCAGGCTGATCTGCAAGCGGCTGCTGTCAGTGGCAGCATGGCTTGTTCCAGCAGTCAGCAGCACCAGCCAAAAAATAAAAAAAGCCTTCAGGATTCTCATGCGCATGGCTTAGCGGCTGTAGTTAGGTGCTTCTTTGGTAATGGCAACATCGTGCGCATGGCTTTCCCTGATGCCTGCATGCGTGATCCTGATGAACTGTGCTTTCTGGAGTTCCTGCACATTTTTCGCACCACAGTAACCCATACCAGCCCTTAAACCACCAACATACTGGGTAATCACCTCACTGAGATGGCCTTTGAAAGGAACCCTTCCTTCAATACCTTCAGGTACCAATTTCTTGATCCCTTCTTCGACATCCTGAAAATACCTGTCGCTGCTGCCTTGCTGCATGGCGCCAATCGAACCCATCCCACGGTACTGTTTGAATTTTCTTCCTTCGTAGATAATGGTCTCTCCTGGGCTTTCCTCAACACCTGCAAACACACTGCCCATCATGACGGTAGATGCCCCTGCCGCGATGGCCTTGACAAAATCTCCAGTATACCTGATGCCTCCATCTGCGATGATGGGAACATTCATTTTTTTCAATGCGGAAGATGCTTCGAGAATGGCGGTGATTTGAGGTACCCCGGCACCTGCAACAATGCGGGTTGTGCAGATAGAACCGGGTCCAATGCCCACTTTCACACAATCAGCTCCTGCATCTGCAAGCGCTTTTGCACCTGCTGCTGTTGCAACATTCCCTGCAATAATGCGAAGAGTCTTAAAATTCTTTTTCAACAATTTTAGAGAATCGACCACCCCTTTGGTATGGCCATGGGCACTGTCAAGACAGACTACGTCTACACCAATCTGCTGCAGCGCCGCTGTCCTGTCGAGCATGTCTTTGGTGATGCCCAAAGCTGCACCTACCCTCAACCTGCCGAATTCATCCTTCACCGCATTGGGGAAGCTCTGCAATTGCAAAATATCGCGGTAAGTAATCAGGCCTTTGAGTTGGCCATTCCTGGCCACTACTGGCAATTTTTCAATTTTATAGTTCTGGAGTATTTTCTCAGCCTTCCTGAGATCGGTTCCCTCCGGTGCTGTAACCAGGTTTTCACTGGTCATCACCTCACTTACTTTCTTCTTTTTATTGGTTTCAAACCTGAGGTCGCGGTTGGTAAGAATGCCCACCAGCTTGTTGGTTGCACTCACAATGGGAATGCCGCCGATCTTGTTTTCTTTCATCAACCTGAGTGCATCTGCAATGGTTGCATCCTCCTGCAATACAACAGGATCAATGATCATGCCGCTCTCACTTCTTTTGACCCGACGAACCTGTTCGACCTGTTGTTCAATGCCCATGTTCTTGTGCAGGATGCCTATTCCGCCTTCCCTTGCCAATGCGATGGCCAGTATGGCTTCAGTTACGGTATCCATTGCTGCAGAGAGCAGTGGTATGTTCAAAACAATGTCTTTGGTAAGATGCGTAGCGATGTTGACCTCCCTGGGCAATACGTCTGAATATGCCGGAACGAGCAATACATCATCGAAGGTCAGGCCTTCTCCAAAAAATTTGGGGGATTGTTGAGTTCTTGTTGCCATATGCGAAGATAAGAAAAATTTAAAAAATCCCTAGGGTTGACGAATTCCGTATAATTTTCCCGGCAGACTTGTGATAAGCCCAGCCATTTCCAAAGACAACAGATGCGCAGCAACCAGTCCTGGATTGAGCCCAGACATACTTGTCAACAGATCTACCGGACAGGGATCATGTTGGCTGATGATGGATAAAATAACATTTTCTTCATCTGAAAGAGATGCATGCATTGCAGGATGAGCCTTGGATGATCTAGGCAAATCTTCGGCCCAGTTCATGAATTCAACCAGCTCTTGGCCGCATGTAATCAGGTTGGCCTTGTGGTTGCGGATCAATTGGTTGCAACCTTTGCTGCTGGGATCGGTTGCCCTCCCCGGATAAGCCAATACATCTTTGTTGTAGCTGTTGGCAATGTCTGCCGTAATCAAGCTTCCCCCTTTTGATCCACTTTCCACCACAACAACCGCATCCGCCATTCCAGAGACAATCCTGTTTCTCTTTGGGAAATTTTGTTTTTCGGGTTTGATGCCCTGCATAAATTCTGACAGCAGCCCACCCTGCTCCAATATTTCAGCCGCGAGCGCCCTGTTGGCATGTGGGTAAACCTGATCAAGCCCATGACCCAGTACACCAATGGTTGGCAGCTTGTTTTTCAATGCCTCCTTGTGTGCCATGGTATCAATGCCATAGGCCAGGCCACTTACCACCAATACTTCATACTGACCCAAAACAGCCATCAACTCCACCACCCGATCTTTCCCGTATTGGCTGGGAGACCTGGTACCGACAACACTGACCACGCGTTTGTTCAACAGGTCTGATGCGCCTTTACAATACAATACATGCGGAGCATCAATGCAATGCTCCAGTTTGGGAGGATAGCCTTGGTTCCCTTTTACCAAAACCTTGATGTGGTTTTTTTGAATGAACTGCCATTCTGCTTCAACACGTTGTTGAACATGGCAATTCCTGATTGCTGCAGCACGAACAGCACCGATGCCTGGGACTTCTTCCAAGGCTTTCGAGCTTGCACAAAACACTGCTGCCGGCGATCCAAAATGTTTCAGGAGAATGCCAATATGGATGTCCCCTACCTGAGGAATCATGGTCAGACTGAGGTGTTGCAAAAGCTGAACTTCATTCATTGCAAGCAAAACTAATCACCTGCCTACCTGTACAAAAGAGATTTAAACGAAATCAAAACGTATTAAAACTTCCGAACAAAGTGAAAAACATCAGTTGTTTGAAATGACCGTCATTTCTGTCCTTCTGTTCAGGGACCTTCCCTGTTCTGTAGAGTTGTCTGCTACCGGCTGAGTAGCGCCAAATCCTTTGTGGGTCAATCTTGCAGCAAGAATTCCCTTTGTGATGATATACTCCACCACTGCCTTGGCCCTTGATGCAGACAAAACAAGGTTATCCGCATCTTTGCCAACATTATCGGTATGACCACTGATCTGAACCTTGAGTGCTGGATTCTCCCGGAGTATGGATACAATTTTTTCAAGCTCTGCTATGGATTCAGGGAGCAATACAAATTTTCCAGTTTCAAATAGAATATTGCGCAACACAATATTGGCCCCTTGTGCAAACGGTTGTAAGGGAATATTCACTTCAAAATGATCACCAGAAACTACTTCCTTGAGCATGAACCTGTTGGAATAAAACAGGTACCCTTTTTTGTTAACGCTGAACGCATAATTACGACCCAGCGGAAGCGTTGAAAGATAGTTGCCATCAGCGTCAGTCTGCAATTCTGTTACCACCCGTTTGCTACTGAGATCAATCAACTCTACAATCGCGCTCAACCCTTTTCCTGTAGCACTGTCATAGACTTTTCCCTGTACCCAAGTGGTGTTGAGGGGGCGAAGGTCTTCCCTTAATTCAAAGGTATAGATGTCCAACCCACCACGGCTTTCGGCCCGGTCACTTGAATAAAATGCATTGACACCATTGGCAGCTACAATAAGGCCACCTTCGTTATCAATCGTGTTGATGGGATAACCAAGGTTCACTGCTGTATCAAAACCACTTATTCTTTTCTTGGAAAAAAAGATATCCTTGCCACCATATCCCTGCAATCCTGAAGAGGTAAAATAAAGGGTCTCATTGTCTGCATGTATGAAAGGTGCACTTTCGTCTCCGGCAGTATTGACAAGTGGTCCCAGGTTTTGAGGCGTGGACCAACGCCCGTTTGGGCGAAGCCTGGAAACATAGATATCCGATCCTCCATAGCCTCCTGGTCTGTTAGAAGAGAAATAAAGTTCCTGCTTGTCTGGTGAAAGACAAGGGGTTGATTCCCATGCTTCCGAATTGATGACTTCTCCAAGGTTTTCTCGTTTGCTCCAACCTGATGCAGTCAGTATTGAGATATAAATATCGCAGCTGCCATAGCCATCAGGAAAATTACATCCCGCATAAACCAGCCACTTGCCATCCTGGGAGATATGCTGCGCCCCTTCATTGAATGGTGTATTGACAGTTCCCTGCAACGGTGTTGCCTGCGCCCATTTGTTGTCGGCTGCATTGGCCTCATAAAAGTCTTCATTGCTGCCATTGACCCGGCGGGTAAAGACCAGGGTCTTCTCATCTATGGTCAGTGAAGGGAAATATTCCGGAAAAACTGAATTGATGGCATCGCCGGCATTCCGAAAACCCGAGCTGGAAAGCTGACTGTGATTCCTGGATTGTTCAACGGCAAATGCATAAGTATTTTTCCTGAACGTACCTGCCTTGACAGCGTTTTCATTGAGTTTTGGGATTAACAAAAAAAGATCTGCTGCTTTCAATGCTTCCTGAAAATTTCCCATCCCGGCCAGGTTGATGCTGTAAGGAAGCAGGTACTCCCGGGCATACACAGAATCCATCTCAAAAGCCCTGGCGTATGCTTTTACGGCATCATTGTACCGCTTCAATTCTCCAAGGATGCCTGCCTTGGAAAGTTGTGCATCCAGGTAGCCAGGATCATTCTCCAAGGCAATGTTGATTAGGCTCAAAGCGTCTTGGTAAAGATCCTGATCGGCATATTCCAATGCCTTGGCGTATAAGGCCTTATTCTTTTTTGAAATGTTTAATGGATCATATTGTTGGGCAAACCCAATCTGAACAACCAAGGACAACAGAAAAATCATCAATACGCGCATCCATAAAATTACTTGATTTGCCAAAATGGATGGTGCTATGATTTGTTAATGTATTGAGCAAGGCTCCATGCTACCTGATCAAATGATTCAAACCAGTGATGGAACATCAGGGAATATCAAGGAATTTATGCGTTTGAAGGGAGAGGATCCACTGAGGATTTACCTTCACATAGTCAATGATCAATGGGTTCATTTCTGCAGCCCTGCTCCATTCGGGTTGAAGATAAAGCAAACAATCTTTGGAAACCTTTGCCGCATATTGTTCGGCCCAGGCAAAATCAGTCTTGTTGTAAATGACGGTTTTCAATTCATGGGCTGCTGCAATCATTGCATCCAGCGGTGCCTTGAATTTTTTTGGGGAAAGGCAGATCCAATCCCAGGTGCCTGACAATGGATGGGCTCCGGACGTTTCTACATGCGTTCTTATGCCTTGTTCCCTAAGCATTTCAGTAAGTGCATCCAGGTTGTGCATCATGGGCTCCCCCCCTGTGATGACCGCAATCTTTGTGCCTGATGCAACTACAGCTGCGGCGATTTCAGTGATGGGCACCAGCGGATGTTTTGATGCATCCCAGCTTTCTTTGACATCACACCAGACACATCCCACATCGCATCCACCCAGGCGGATAAAATAGGATGCATGGCCTGTAAAACGGCCTTCCCCCTGAAGGGTGTAAAAATGTTCCATCAATGGAAGTGAAGCAATTGGATTGGATTCCATCGATCAGTCTTTTGCGGCGCAAGCCTTGAATGTGTTCATCATCAATGCTGCAATGGTCATGGGACCCACACCGCCTGGCACGGGAGTGATATAGCTGCAAAGGGGAGCAACATTTTCAAAATCAACATCACCCTTTATTGCAAAACCAGACTTCTTGGAATCATCCGCAACCCTTGTGATGCCTACATCCACCACCACAGCTCCAGGCTTCACCATATCGGCTTTGAGGAATTCAGGACGACCCAGGGCGGCAATGATGATGTCACCTTGCAAACAAATTTCCCTGAGGTTGGGTGTATGGGAATGGCAAACAGTGACGGTGCAATTGCCCGGATATTCATTCTTGTTGAGCATGATGCTGATGGGTCGGCCAACAATATTGCTCCTGCCAATCACAACGGCATGCTTTCCTTTTGTTTCAATACCATAATGCTCAAGCAACAACAAAATACCATAGGGTGTTGCAGGATAAAAGGCAGGCAATCCTTGTACCATTCTTCCAACGCTTTCCGGATGAAATCCGTCAACATCTTTGGAAGGGAGAATGGTTTCGATGATTTTCTGTTCAGATATTCCTTGGGGAAGCGGCA
Organism: Chitinophagaceae bacterium; assembly: GCA_947463105.1. Classification (GTDB taxonomy): domain Bacteria; phylum Bacteroidota; class Bacteroidia; order Chitinophagales; family Chitinophagaceae; genus Pollutibacter. Next base: position 2,535 of record CANHSD010000068.1, on the reverse strand, counting down.
ACTGGACCAAAATCCCATCCACATCAACATCTTCATTGAGTTCATTGAGCTTGAAAAGGAGTTCCTGCTCTGTAACACCAGCATCAAGCCTGATCAGCGTGGATTTGTACCCTATTTCTGAGCATGATTTTACTTTGGAAGCAACATAGGTTTCACTGGCTCCGTTGTTGCCAATCAGGATGGCCGCCAAATGGGGCACTTTCTTTCCTTGCAGCATCCTTTCCTCCGTTTGTGCCTTTAACCTGTCTTTTACTGCCTGCGAAACAAGCTTACCATCGAGCAATTTCATTGGGCAAAGGTACAGTCGGGGAAAATGACACCCAAATATGATGTTTTTCCCTTTTCTCATCACCTGCGGAAACCCATCTTTACAACATGAAGTGGATGATGATGTGGATGATGATGCCATTAATGGCAAAAGCGCAAGCAATTTCCGGAACCGATGCATTGCTCCCATTTGGTTTGCTCGCGTATAAAAAATCAGGCCAACAAGCCGAGTCTTCTGTTGGATTGACTGCTGCCAGTGCTTTTCAAACCATTCCTCAGGTTGGATTTTATGCAGGCAATAGGTTCATGATCAAGGAAATGAACCATGCAGGGATTGCCTGTATTTTCCCTCAAAAAAATGGCGCCCTGGGGTTTTCTGGCAGTTACCGTGGTGGTGGGATTTTCGCAGGCTTTTCAGGCAGCTCATCATTGGGGATGAAAATCCATGAACAGCTGGGCATTGGGCTATCGATGGAACTGACAGGATTCAGGTGGTTGGGCCAATCTGCACAGCTGGGCATGCAAGCAAAGGGTGGTATGCTCTATTGGCTTAATACAACAACAGGATTGGGATTTCAAGTGACCCAGTGGTTTCCATTGGGGAGAAGGATGGAAAATCCCAAAAGCATAACGCGTGAGTTGATCACTGGGATTGGAACTGCGGCTAATGCACAGCTTTACCTCTCGATGGAAATACGAAAAAGAACCCATGAACTGACTGAAATATCAGGCCTTGTGGAATGGCAAGCCGCAGCATCAATCTGCTTATTGGCCGCAATCAATTCGACAAGTCACTCCTTCATGATGGGCCTCACTAAGAGCATAGACAAGAACAAATGGGGCGTCTTTTTCAATAATCACCCTCAACTGGGGCTTTCAGGAAGCTTAACCATGAACCATGGGCTTGCAAAATAAGTTTACCGTATTGGCGGTGGCCTTGATGATCTTGGGCAGTACTGCTCTTGCGCAAGTGGAAGAGATGGAAGACATTGCAGAAACTGCCATCAACCATGAGCAGGCGTCTCATCAGGATATCAATGAAATGATTGGTATAGGTTTTTTAAAAAAGTACAACATCAACACCATCAATGAAACCGTTCTTGAAAATGTATTTTTTTTGAAGCCCAATCAAATTAAGCAGTTCATCCTTTACAGGAAAAACTTTGGTGATTTCATCAGCCTGATGGAATTGCAGGCAGTTCCGGATTGGGATCCATTCACCATCAGGAAAATATTGCCCTTGCTAACCCTTGAAACTGAACTGCCACTGGTTCCAGCAATCAAACAAAGGATCAAAGAAGGCGGACACAGGCTCTTGTACAGGACTGGAGGTCAATCAATAAAAATCAACGAGAACCAAGACACATCAAGTCACCAATACAAGCAACTGGTCAGTTACCGCTTTAGTTTTAGGGACCTGCTGCGATGGGGCATCACGGTTGAAAAAGATGCAGGAGAAAAAAGTGTTGCAGATCATTACAGTTTATTTGCATCCATCAGCAAAAAAGGCATCCTGAAAAACATGGTATTGGGGGACTATACCGTTAACATGGGTCAGGGACTGATCCATTGGCAGGGATATGCCTTGGGAAGAAGCAGCAACATGATGAGTTCTTACAGACAGGGAGCGCTTTTCAGGCCTCATACCGGAACGGATGAAAACCGCTTCTGCAGAGGGATTGCGGTGCAGTTACAAAAAAATGCATTTGAATTGGCTGCATTTGTGAGCAATAAAAAAATCGATGCCAACATCATCAGCGATACTGTAACCAACAGGGCCTGGGCAAGTTCATTCCTGTTGTCTGGATTGCACCGAACGAAAAATGAATTGATGGATAAAAAGGCATTGCAAGCGTTCATTGCAGGGGCAAACCTGAAAGTCAACAGCAAGATGGGCAAAACCAGTTTGAACATCGTTCATACTGCATTTGATCACCCCATCAAAAAAAGAGACGAACCTTATAACCGTTTTGCCATCAGTGGAAATCAATGGCAGAATGCCAGCATTGATCATGCTGTTTCCACAAGAATGGGTTTTTTATTCGGCGAAATGGCGATGGATAAAAAGGGTAACAGGGCAGTGATTATGGGGCTGATCAAAAGCCTCGGCCCATCCCTTGATATTGCATTGCTGTACAGAAATATGGGCGTCAAATTCCGCTCACTTGCCTCCAATGTTTTTTCTGAAACACAGGAGTCTGGGAATGAAAAAGGATTTTTTTTGAACATCAATTATACCCCATCTCCCCTGCACAGGTTTGAAATATT
>CANHSD010000067.1 GCA_947463105.1 Chitinophagaceae bacterium | reverse complement strand
CCCAACGCAGGAAGGCATGCTTGTATTTCATCAAAAACCAATAAAGTCCCCACTTCAATTTTTGATCCATGTACAAGTGATAAGTTGTCAACGATTTCTTTTACATTTTTCCCCCTTTCAAAAAATTGGGCCAGTTCAGGTCTTTCATCAAAGTTGAAGTAGGCCATCTGATTAAAATGGTTTTTTCCAAGCCATTTCATCAAATGTGTTTTACCCACTTGTCTCGCGCCGTTCAAGACCAAGGGTAGCCTATTGTTGGCATTTTTCCATGACAAAAGCTTGATTTCAAGATTTCTTGTAAAATAAATCACAGAATAAATATTAATAATGTGAAAAATAACACATAAATGCTATTTAAAATGTGAAAATAGCTGGTTTAGTCCAAATTTGTTAAATTATACCATGAAAAATATGCGTTCTCCATTTTGGATCGTTTTGCAAGCCCTATTGCTCATTTCAACATTTGCGCAGGCCCAGCCAGAAAAAGCCGAAGCAGGTATGAAAGCAATCATGCAGGAAATACCTGTAATGGGACTTTCTGTTGCTGTGGTGAAGAACAATAAAATCATTTATACCCAATCATTTGGCTCCAAAAGCCTGGAAAACAAAACAGCACTGACGGACGATTGTATTTTCAGGATTGCTTCGATTTCCAAGTCCTTTTCTGCCACTTCCATCATGCAGTTGGCAGAAAGAAAAAAACTTTCCATTGACCAGGACGTCAGCGAACTGATTGGTTTCAAAGTCCGTAATCCGAAATTTCCGGAGACGGTGATTACGCTTCGCTTGATGATGTCGCATTTGTCTTCGATCAATGACAGCCAGGGGTATTTCAGCCTTGATGCCATCAATCCGGAGAAAAATCCAAACTGGGCCAAATCGTACAGCGATTACGAGCCAGGCAAGGGATATGCTTATTGCAACCTCAATTTCAACATGATTGGAAGCGTTATTGAGAAGATTTCAGGAGAACGATTCGATCAATACGTTATAAAGCATGTATTGGATCCGCTTAACATCTATGGCGGGTATGATGTGGATGGATTGGATAAATCACGGTTTGCTTCGATCTATGAATACAAGCCTGATGCATCGAAATTTATCCTTTCTGAAGGTGCATATGCAAGCCGTGCTGAAGAAATATCCAAGTATACAATGGGGTATAGTACCCCAATATTTTCGCCCACTGGTGGCATGAAGATTTCTGCGCCTGACCTTGCCAGGTACATGCTGATGCACAGCAATTACGGAAAATACAGAGGGAAAAGAATCATTTCCAAAAAGAGTGCGCAACAAATGCAAACAGCCATGTCTGCAGAAGAGGGATATGGATTTGCAATAGAGACCACCAACAAAATGATACCAGGGAAAACCCTGAAAGGGCATACTGGCGTGGCTTACGGCTTGTTCAGTGCCATGTTTTTTCATCCAGAAGAGCAATTCGGCATTGTGGTCATCAGCAACGGATGTGCCCCAGGATATTCAGGTGGCTACAATACCGTGATCAGGAAGACGGTCAATTGTTTATACGAAAGCTTGATTGCGGACTGAAACAATCTTTTATTTTAATCTTGTATTGGACCCCGATCAGTGCTTTGAATCCTGATAATGTTGTTTCAGGATATCTGCCCCAAAGTCGTTGCCTTTTTCTCGCAGGATGGCATGAATATGGTTGCCATCATTGCTGAATCCAACATTGTCGTATTCAATCAAAAAGTCAGGCCCGTTCAGGATATAATAATGGGGTTTGTTGTTCTCCAAACTTCCAATCCAGGCGAAGTAAATTTTATCAATCCCTGATTTGATGATCTTGTCCATGAGTTGATGTGCCTTCTCGTGTTCAAAATTGTGCACGAACTCCTGGATCAGCAACTGCAGGATTTCCTTTTGGTCTTTTGTGAATTGTTTGGCCTGGATGCCATAATTGCTGTCGATGCGCTGGCTGCTTTTGGGGTTGGTGATGATATCTTTCGGCACAGAGCGGTTCAAGACACCCACGGATTTTTGTTGTGCTGACATGGATTGAACCAGCATGAAACCCAAATCCTCTTCTTTGCTCAAGATCCGCAGGCCTGCATATTTTCCGGATTTCACTTCTGAAGGATCTGTCCCGATAAAATAGGGCGACATGCTGATTTTTTTTCCATCAGAAGTCATGCTCAGGGCCATGTGGTGGCCGCCAAAATTCAAGCCCCAGGGCTCATTGTCTGCTGGCTTTCCAAAAATGGCGATATAGTAATTCCCATGCGCCCATTTGAGGTTCTGCATGCCTTTCAGGGACTTTTCGCTGATCTTTCCATCATCGAATGCCTGTTGGTAGAGCATATTCAATATATCATCCAATTGCATGATGCTGGTGGTTTTCAAATACCCTTGTGAGCTGAGCATGGCCGTGAGAACACGATGGTAGGCCATTCGGCTTTTGTCGTTAAGAGATCCGTATTGAATACCAGGGCGTGCCTCCATCCCAACGGGAAGGTTGGTCCATTTCAGCCGTGCAGGGTTATCGAATGCATAAATGGTTTTGGACATCTCCACATCACTCAGTGTCAGCAAAAATTCATTGGTTGCTTTTAACAGTTGAGTATTTGACTGTGCATTCAATGTTGCATTCAAGGAAAATAAAAGCACGCATGCCAGGAATGATTTTTTCATTTGTTTTGATTTGGTGGCTGAAGGGAACAAGTTTTTCCAAACAAGCGGTATCTGTTTTTGGCAATCAGGTCATATACACAGTCCCTGATGGACCTTGGGATGAACTGGAAATATTTCAGTAAACGCGGAAAGCCATCCAGTAGTTTCGCAATTTCAATGGCAGCAGCTGATTTGAAGAACACCTTTTCATTTGAAATGAAGATGATTGAATCAATTTTCTGGGAGTCAATTTTCAATTGCGATAGTAACTGTCTAGAAGTTTCACTTTGCAGTGAGGCAAACTGTATTGTATTGTTCTTGTCATGCCTCGAGATGAAGCGAACTGATGCATTGCAGAGATTACATATTCCATCGAACAGTACAATATTCATTTGTGCAAAGGTAGGATAACGCCCTCAATTGGGATTTTCAATGAACAGTTTGCATTGTTTGTTTCATTTCAACAGCATTCTTCTTGTTCCAATGATAAAAGGAATCAGTATTGAATAGCCGATGAAAAACGGGATGATCAAGTTAATCCATCCGATTACCATAAAAAATGCCATCAGCAACAACTGGAATCCCAAACCATAAAACGAGACCCCAAACATGAACCATTTCGGCGAGATGCTTGCTTTGGAAGCTTGGGGATCCAGGGCATATATGAACTCGTCAAATACCTTATACAACAAACGAAACAGCTTGTAAAGTAAGTTGACCACGGATTGACTTTCTTCAGGATATGCTGTGGGTACCTCATTTTCAAAAATCTGGCTGGTGATTTCCCCATCGGTCCCATGCCTGAAAACCACATGATAATAGTTGTACAATGTACCCTGTGTCTGCATGCAGAGATAGGCGGTTAATGTAAGGAGAAGATTTGTGTCGGTAACCCAACCAATGCACACCAACAAGGCAAGGTTTAATATACTATCAAAGATAGAATCTAAATAACGGCCTGTAAAGGAGGGTTGATTTTTTACCCTTGCCAGTTGTCCGTCAGCCGCATCAAGGATAGATTTGAGAATCAAAAAAAATCCGGCAGCCCAGTAATACGCTGCTGCTATACAATAAATGGCCATCAGCCCTGAAACTCCAAATAACAAAGTAAGGTGAATCGCTGTGACTTTGGTAAATTTTAATTGTTCAGCAATGATGTTGGCAATGGGCCTTCCATAATCTGAAACATCAATAAATTTATTTTCTACCGTGAGTTTAGACATTCATTTTTTTTGGATCAACCTGAAGCGCAAAGTTTGGACATACAATAAAACAGACGTGGTAGAAGAGTCTTTTTTGAACCAAAAGCTGTGCTAATGCATAAAAGTTTTACAAAACTACTATTGATCTTGAGTATTGATTATGTAAAATTAATGCCTCAACTAGATTCATCAATATTTTGTTGAACCATTGTCCCTGATGTTCATCCTGATGTATAGATCTTCAACCTGCTTTCTCGCCCAAGGAGTTTTTCGCAGGAATTTCAGGCTAGACTGAATACTGGGGTCGCTGTTGAAACAATTGATGCGAATGTGTTGGCCCAGGTCCTCCCATCCAAAATAGGCGACCAATTCGGTGACGATTGTTTCCAGTGTTTTGCCGTGTAAAGGATCTTTTGAGGCATTAGACATGCGCAAATTTATGCTTTTCACATAAAATCAAACAGCAAAGGGAAGCCAAAACATACAATAGACGCCCAGATTGCATATACCGGCAGCATGATGGCCATGCTTTTTTCCAGGTCTTCAATTTCGCTTTTGTTCATCACAATCCGGAAGAGTTTGTGCGATACAAGTGAAAGATTAACCAATATGAGCAGGTTAGCACCCAGCACTGCGACTCTATTGGGTGTTATGCCAAACTCTTGCAACCTGAACAGAATGGCGGACAATGCAATTCCGTTGATGACTATGGTCAAGGCCGAAAGACCCAACAGGATGGTAAGGTTCGTTTGGCTTTTGGCATTTTTGGTTACCTCGCTCACAGAGAAAAGAATCAACGCCATGACCCCAATCAACAATGCGTTGAAAATCATCAATGCGTTTCTGTCATCATAGGGATAATTCCCTGTATAGATGATAGAGGAAATGAAAATCAATAAGGTAATCAACACAATGGGTGTAAATATTCTTGCAATTACCGGAGAAATCTTGTTTGTCAATTGGGGATTGTTTTGAACCAAAAAGGTGGCAACAATTGGAGCAGCGGCCAGTCCAAACACCACAATGTATTGCGTGTATATTCTCTCTATATCCACTTTAATAACTGAAAAAAGACCGAGTGTAATTCCGCTGAAGATCAATCCAGACAAGAGTATTATTGCTCCCATCACTATTAAATCGCCATTGAACCGCAGGTAGTCAGCCTTCTTTTGTACATTTTTCAGGTTAGCATCCACAAATGTATATCCTGTCAATGCCCATAGGATAAATGGCAAATGAATGCAGGCCAGTATGATGGAATCTGTCGCAATTTTTCCCGGTAAAATGTTGATGTAAAGGATGGACAACAAAATTGTTGCGGTGGGCACGACTATTTTATTGATTGCCTGTTTTTGCTTCCATGCAAAATATGCCATGAGAAAAGGAAAAACCAAAAATCCAATGTTGCGGGAATAAAAACGTTCCTCATTGATCGAAAATATTTCAGGCAATTTGGCCATCAATCCTGCTGTCAGCGCGACAATCACCACGAATAAAAGTTCATTTTTCTTGCCCCATGATATTTCCTCCTGTTTGTAGTGTATCCTCTCATGCCAAACCTGGGCAACAGCATTTTCCTTTATGTCAGGATAGGCAGATTCAAATGCCTGAATAAACCCTTTTTTATCGATCCGGTACATTTTTTCCAGTTCAGTGGGTTGGTTGATGTTTGCAATGATTGCAGCTTTCATTTGCATTGTGTCTGTAGTTGCCATACGAAGGTTGATTTATATTGGGAACACTAAACTAAAATCTAAAAGGCACCTTGATGTTTAAATGTAATCTAAATGGCAGACAAACAAATAATCCTTTTAATTTTAGTGAATATATTGCACCCAATACAGTGATGCTTTACCCCACAAAATTGGTTGAATTCCAAGATGGACTGCAGCTCCATGTGCCGGATCCTGATAAGGTGAAGCCGATTTATGAGGCTTTGGTAGCCAGCAATCCTGCTACTGCTTTTCCTTTCTGGGCCAAAATTTGGCCTTCTTCATTGGCATTGGCTTCATTTCTAAGGCGAGAGCCTCAATGGATTGCATCCAAACATGTATTGGAAATTGGCGCAGGCATAGGGTTGCCATCTTTTTCTTTGGCCAAGGATGCATTGTCATTGGTGATCAGCGATCATTCAACCGAGGCTATAGCCCTTATGGAAAAGAACATACAATCACTGGGGCTCACGCATGCAAGGGCGATGTATTTGGACTGGAATCATTTTCCATCGGATCTTACAGCCGATACGGTGTTGTTCAGCGATATCAATTATGATCCGGAACAGTTTGAAGCCTTGTTAACCTTGATCCAGCAATTGTTGGAGAAAGGCATAACCGTTGTCGTAACAACCCCGGAAAGAATAAGTGCAGTTGCTTTTGTTGTAGAGCTTGAACCTTATGTTACCAGTTCAGTTGTGGAAACGGTGGAAACAGCGCATCAGACCATCGACATAAGGATTTTGGTTCTTTCCGCTTAGTAGTTTCATTGTACTGGTTTTGGGCGAATTGGAATCCATATCTCTTCCTCAGATAGTGGGCTGCCTTGTTTGTATTTTTCACCAAGTATTTCAAAATGTGGACGATTGTCCAACAGGTAGTTGGATGCAGGAATCCAAATTGAATAAATATAGTTGAAAATAGAAATATCCATTCCAACGTGGTTGAATACGGCATAAAGACCACCAGTGAACAGAAATGTCTCCATGTTTTCAGGAACTGAATCATCATCGCCCACTTCCACCAAGGCCCATTTTTCAAAAGGTATGTTTGGGTCAAAAGCAGTGAAATAGCCTTCTGGATAGACTTGCAGGGAATAGAGGTCCTGACCAATTTGATGCTGAATTTGTTTCCTGTGGGGCATGAATGACGCCCACAATAGACCGGTCTTGTCTTCGGCAATAGACATGATCACATGTTTACCCAATAGTTTTTTGGGTGAAAGGTCAACAATAGAGGGGGCGTCTATTTTCATTTGACGGAAGGTAAAAAATATTCATAATATTGTGCCATTGTCTGTAATTCAGAATAATCATATAGTATGGGTTCAATTGAGATTAGGCGCTTAACGGGTGAGGATGCGCTGCTTTTACAGCAGATTGGCAAGAAAACCTTTGAGCAGACATTTTCATCCAGTAACAGCAAGGAGAACATGGAGAAATACCTTGAGGAAGGATTTTCCCTCACCAAACTCCAGGCGGAGATTGATGATCTCAATGCTGAATTTTATTTCGCGATTCATCATAACCATATCATTGGTTATTTGAAATTAAATATTGGGCAATCTCAGACCTCAATCAAAAATGACAATGCTCTGGAAATTGAACGTATCTATGTTTTGAAGGAATTTCATGGACAGAACATCGGTCAACAGCTTTTTGAAAAAGCCGTAGAACGGGCATTCTCACAAAAAGTCGATTTTATCTGGCTGGGTGTTTGGGAAGAAAACAAGCGGGCTATACAATTTTATACCAAGAATGGATTTGTTGCCTTTGACAAGCATATCTTCAAATTGGGGGACGAGGAGCAAACGGATATAATGATGAAGTGGGAAATCCCTCATTCAATGATTTAGTGGCGATTCATTTGAAATGAAAGCAGACACAAGGTGTTCCCATTCTTCTTCCAATGAAGTAGAAGGTCTTTTCTTATCTGCTTTTGCATACCAATAATCAGCATTCCATAAATCCCCTTCCTTGCGGTGTAAATATGCATGGACCCATGCTGAATTTTTATCTTTTAATTGATCAACCTGTGCATGAGCTTTTTCCCAATCACCCTTGCCATCATACCAGAGACTTTTCAGTACTGGCCTGAAGGATGAATTGGGAGACTCATTTGTTAATGAATCTTTGAATGATGCAACGGATTTCATTGGGAAACTATTTTACAATTCTGTTTAGCAAATACTCGTTCCATCTTATCCATTTATCGGGAGTATTTACTTTTCTTGCTGAAGATTATAGCAAAAACCACAATAAATAACACGATGTGCAGGAATGTTATTGAATAATAGACAAGATACGACACCTGAACCTGAGGAACAGGTAGTTTTTCAACCAATACACCTGAACCGGTATTACCGGCTGAAAAGATAAAAGATTGAACAAAGTTCCATCCAAAATGCATACCGATGGGTGCATACAAGGATTTAGTTTTATAGTAACCTATAGCATAAATGAATCCAGCAGAAAATGTGATCAAGAAAACCCAAATCATTTTTGCAGGATCATTGAATATTTCATAAGTGAACCAATGGTAAATCCCAAATGCTGTTGCAGAAATCAAAATGGCTTTTGTACCACCTAAATATTTAATCAATAAATAAAATATAACTCCACGAAAAATCAGCTCTTCATATAAAACAGACTTAATGTTATACCAAGCCCCATTTATAAATAATCGCCAATCCAAAGCGGGGTTTAGCACCCAGGATTCATTTGCAAATATCGTCCTCAGCACGAATGTTATAGAACTACAGCAACCTGCAATACAAGTGTAAAGAAGAAGGTCGGTAATTCTTGTTTGATTTGGTTTTAAGCCCAAAACAGAAAGATTGTCTTTTTCTGCCCAATAGATAAGGATATAAGACAGCAACAATTGAATTAAAAGTCCAGCCATTTTTCTTGTTTATGACTTAGCATTTCAAGAAAAACTGATGTTATTCAGCAGACTTAAACGGTTCCTGTTCGACAAAGGGTTGCCTGTAGAGCCGCTTACCTGTTGCCTTGTAGATGGCATTGGCTACTGCGCCTCCTGCTGGCGGCAATGCTGGTTCACCCAAACCGGTTGGATCTTTTCCATTGTCTACAAAATGTGCTTCCACTTCCGGAATGCCCTTCATGCGGATATGTTTGTATACATTGAAATTCTTTTGCTCAGGTTCGCCGGCATTGAATGAAAGCTTTCCATACATGGCATGTCCCATGCCATCGAGAATTCCACCCATAACCTGCTGCTGTGCTCCGGAGGAGTTCACCACCACACCACAATCTGCAACAGAAGTTATTTTTTTGATCACGGGTTTGCCGTCTTGCATCACTACATCACAAACCTGTCCTACATAAGAGGCATGAGAAAAATAGATGCTTATTCCCTGTGATGTGCCTGGCTTTTTGCCCCACTGTGATTTTTCTGCGACAGATTTAATGACAGTTTCCATGCGCTCTATATCATACCGAACCGGTCCTGCAGGATTGGTGCGTGCTTTTTGCAACAAATCAAGTCGCATTTGCACAGGATCCTTTCCCATGGCCTCAGCTACTTCATCGAGAAATGCTTGTTCTGCATAGGCCAGGAAGTTGGTGATGGGTGCTCTCCAGGCGCCAGTGGTGATCGGTGAATTATGGTCCAATGATTCGATCAATAAATTGTCAACCGAACCGGAAGGGAAATTATTCTCCCTTGTGGGATTGCCGGCATTTATGCCAACACCCTTGAGTTTATATCCGATCAGGTTGTTGTTTGCATCCAGCGCAGCTTCAAATCGGTAGCGTACAGCAGGCCTGTAACTGCCTCCACCCATATCGTCTTCCCGGCTCCAGATAACCTTTACAGGTTTTTTGATGATGGAAGAAATTTCTGCAGCCTCAACCACGTAATCAAATTTCAATCGACGGCCGAAGCCTCCTCCCAAACGGGTGATGTCTACCGTGATTTTATTCTCTGGAATTTTCAGCAGATCTGAAACGGCCCTGCGGGCTGATCCTGGTGTTTGCGTTGGTCCAATCAGTTCTACTTTATCCGGACGGACGTCTGCAAAGAAATTCATGGGTTCAATGGGATTGTGCGGCACAAAGGGACATTCATATTCCCGTTTGATGACTTTTGCTGCAGCCTTGAAGGCAGCATTCACATCACCTTCCTTGCGCTGTATGCGCGCGTTGGGGCTATCCATCAACTTGCTGAAAATATCCGCATGGTCTGAACTGCTTTCCAAAGCCTTATCTGCTTCATAGTTGATCTGCAAGGCTTTCCTTCCTTTCATGGCTGCCCAGGTAGAGCTTGCAACTACAGCAACATTGTTGCCAAACCTTACCACATCACTAACGCCCTTCACTGCCCTTGCAGCCTTGTCGTCTACTGATTTTATTTTTGACCCAAACGCAGGAGGACGTTGTATCACTGCGTAAACCATTCCATCGCGGTAAAAATCAAGACCGAACATGGGTTTACCAATAACAATATTTTTGTTTTCTACATTTCGGATGGGCTTACCAATCAGCTTGAAATCTTTGTGATTTTTGAGTGGAACATCTGTTGGAACATTCAATTTGGCAGCGATCGTAACCAAGTCTCCATAACTGGATTTTTTTCCACTGGCTTTATGGATCACAAATCCGTTTTCAGCTGTGCATGCTGATGCAGGTACATTCCAGGTGGTTGCTGCAGCTGCAATGAGCATCTGCCTTGCCGTGGCCCCGGCTGTGCGCAACCTCTTCCAGGAATGAGGAACAGCACCACTTCCACCTGTTAACTGCCTGTCGAATTTGCTTGTATCCAAAGGAGCCTGAACAACGGTAACCCTGCTCCAGTCTGCATCCAATTCATCAGCAACAATCATGGCAAATGATGTTTTGATGTTTTGTCCGAGTTCAGGATTGGGGGAAGCAATGGTTATACTGCCATCTGTACCAATGGACAAATAGCTGTTGAAATCATGGCGCACACCTTCGATAACATGGCCCTTCCCTGATTGTGCAGCAAGGTCTTCAAAAAGGGTAAAGCCTAACAGCAGTCCTCCTGCAGAGAGCGAAACCTTGCGGAGGAAATCCCTTCTTTCCTGATGTAATGTATGTTCCATAATTATTTTGTTTTTTGGCTGGCGGCCAGGACGGCTTCGCGAATGCGGTGATAGGCAGCACAACGGCAAAGGTTGCCATTCATGGCTGTTTCTACTTGCTCCAGGGTTGGTGTAGGATTTTTTTTGAGGAACGCTGCAGCAGTCATGATCTGCCCTGTCTGGCAGTATCCACATTGTGGTACATCCACTTCGTCCCAGGCCAACTGCAAGGGATGATCGCCCTTGGCTGAAAGCCCTTCGATCGTTGTGATTTTTGCAGTGCCAATGGAGGAAACAGTCATCAGACAGGCCCTTGTGGCATTGCCATTCATGTGAATGGTGCAGGCCCCACAGGAGCCAACTCCGCAACCAAATTTTGTACCCAATAGCCTGAGATTATCGCGCAAGACCCAAAGCAGTGGGGTGTCTGAATCTGCATCCACTTTTTGGATTTTACCGTTGATGTTGAGTGAATAAACTGGCATGTAATTCTTTTATGACTTAAATTTAATGAAAATCAATGGGTATGCAAAATGCTGTTCATGTTCCCGTCTGGCCATTTTATTTTTCTTCAATAATGCCATGAAAGAAAGAAAGGAAATTGTGAAGGCGTATGATGAGGCTGTTCAGTCTGGGAAAAATGTTGCATTGGCATCATTAGTGCACCTGGAAGGTTCCTCTTACAGGAGGCCTGGTGCGCGCATGTTGGTAAATGATGAGGGGGAGCTTACCGGGGCCATCAGTGGTGGTTGTTTGGAAGGGGATGCCCTTAGAAAGGCGATGTATGCTCTCTCTCAGCAAAGATCCATGTTGGTGACCTATGATACCAGCGATGAAGACGACATGACCATCGGCATTCAATTGGGCTGTGCCGGAGTAATACAGGTGTTGTTTGAACCCATTGACCCTACCAAGCAAGACAATCCTATTCAGCTCATCAGAAAGGCATTGGCCATACGCCAGGAAGCCGTGATGGTTACCCTGTTCAATCTTTCCAATAAACATGCAGATCAACCTGGGACCTGTCTGCTGATGGAATCCAACGGTACTATTTCAGGTGCCATTCCCATTCAGGGGATGGAAAAAATTGTGATGGAAGATGTTCAGCTGGTGATGCGGAACAAAAAATCTCTGTTCAGGGAATACCAGGCCGATGGAATTTCAATGACTGCATTTATTGAATTCTTGCAACCTTCCATATCATTGGTGGTGGTAGGTGCTGGAAATGATGCAGTGCCCATGATGCAGATCGCCGACACATTGGGTTGGGATGTTCGGATTGTTGATGGCAGAAATACCCATGCCCGGCCTGAACGTTTTGTTGCAGCCTGTCAGGTACTGGTTTCCAAACCTGAAGCCTTGTTGGATCAGCTGCATATCGACTCCAGCACTGTTTTTGTAATGATGACGCACAATTACAATTACGACATTTCAATTTTGAAGGCTTTGTTGCCAACCCAGACGCCATACATTGGAATGCTTGGGCCTCAAAAGAAACTCGACCGAATGTTGGATGAATTGAGGCAGGGTGGAATTCAGTTGGATGATGCAATGCTTTCAAAAGTATATGGACCAACCGGGTTGGAAATTGGCGCAGAAACACCTGAAGAAATTGCCTTGAGCATCATGGCTGAAATACAAGCCGTGATGGAAGGTAAACAGGGCGGAATGTTAAAGCACAAGCCTGATGTCATTCATGCGAGAGAAGATACGAGGATTGAAAAAAAGCAATTTTTTACTTCTCTATGAAATACAACATAGAACAGTGCGGAAT